>JAFNUQ010000230.1 GCA_017383945.1 Bacteroidales bacterium
ATCTTCTCAGGATCAATAGGTTTGCCTCCCACAAGGATAGAGTCGATCTTCTTTCCGGTGAGCACAAGCTTTACACCGCTCATCGGCATAATCGAGCGCACTGACACCATCTCGTGAAGCATTGCCTCAAGGTCTTTGCCTTTGAGAGCCACATAGCAGAGATAGTTCTTGAACGGGAACATTGACACGATATCGTCCATTATGACATCTCCTGCAGGCATATCTACTCGGATACCGCCGGAGTTGATGATCGCTACATCTACGCTGCGGCCGGTAATCTTAGCGACATCCACGCGAAGATGGTCAACAATCCAGTTGGTGAGTTCGCAATTTGCGCCATTCTTGATCATTTCGCGAGCGGAGTGAGCAATCACCTGCTTGAGGTGAGCCATCTGCGGCTGCACAGAAATAATATCCTCAGCAACAGCATAGGTCACGCTTCCCTGCTGGAATTGTCTACCGCTAGGAGCCACGTAGGTGTCGCCTTCTATCACGCCCAGGGCCTGGGCAGAATTATCAGCGCTAGGCGCAGTTACGCCAGTGATATGGCCATCGACCTGATGCTTAGTCCAGGTCATCTCAGGTGCACAGCTCACAAGCCCCGCACACAAGAGGCACAATGCAATTACTTTTGTTTTAGCCATTTCCAAAGATCTTTCCAAGTTGATTTCTTACCAAACATAAGGATTCCCACTCTGTAGATCTTTGCTGACACCCACGCGCAAAGCGCAAATGTTGCAACGAGAAGCACGAGCGAGAGCACGAGTTCCCAGGTAGGGACACCACCAAACGGCAGACGTGCGAGCATCACAATCGGAGATGTAAACGGAATCATCGATCCCCAGAACACCAGCTGACTGTTTGGATTATTAAATGCTGAAATCGCAATGAAGAAGCCAAGAAGGATTGGCACTGTCAGAGGCATCTGAAGCTGATTTGAATCGCCTTCGTTTTCTACAGCAGATCCGATTGCAGCAAAGAGGGATGCATAAAGCATATAGCCGAAGATGAAATATAGGAAGAAGCTGATGATAATCTGTCCTATCGGCATATTGCTGAGCGATGAAACGATTACAGACATCGCACCAGGCTCAGAGGCCATTTCAGCAATCTGCGCTGTTGCAGGATCAGCAGCCACCATTCCAGCCATCTGAGACATTTCCTCAGGATTTACATTTTCCATCAAAGATGGACCTGCAACCGCACCGGCGACACCGACAATTGCAAGCGTGAGCACAATCCAGAGCAAGAACTGGGTAATAGCAACAAGAGCGATACCGATAATCTTGCCAAACATCAACTCAGTAGCTTTTACAGAACTGATGAGCACCTCTACCACGCGGCTTGACTTCTCCTCGATGACTGATGACATCACCATACTACCAAACATAATCACAAAGAGGTAGATGATCATGCCAAGTACCATAGATACAGCCATATACACTCCGGACTCAGAGATTTTCTCCTCGCCGTCCTCACCAAGTGTATAGCTTCTCAGGCGGACATCAGCCTTGACTTCCTTCATTATCTCATCGAGACCCTCGATATTATATGAAGCAATGCGATAATCCTCGACAGCCTGATCAAGCTTATAACCGATAGACTCGGTAAGGTTCATTCCAAGTGGAGTATATGAATACACATCAGCTGACACTGAACGTGTTTCTTCATTGAGTGGTGAAATCACAAGAACACCGTCATAGCCAAGCGTTTCAAGATTTGCCTTCAGGCTATCAGCTGAAGCGGTAGAGCAATCTTCATAATCAACAGCCTCATTATCAACAAGAAGAGGCATAACGATACCAGACTGATCAACAACCGCGAGCTTCTTGCTCTCTTCCTTACCTGACATCATAATGACAGAAGGAAGGATGCACAAAGCAGCAAAAAGTATCGGAGCAACAAAAGTGAGGACGAGGAAACTCTTCTTCTTTACACGATTGAGGTACTCACGACGTATAATGATTCCTATAGTATTTGCATTCATAACTAAGCCTCCTCTCCTTTTACGAGTTTGATAAATATATCGTTCATTCTAGGCATGAGCTCCTTATAGGCATTGATAGTTACGCCCTTGTCAAGATAATTTCTCAATGTGAGACTGCCATCTGTCTCGCGTGGAAGCACCACGGTCTGACGGCCATTATCATCGGTATAATCAAGCTCAATATTGTTATTGCCATACTGACGACGGATATCCTGAACATTGCCACTGATCACAAGACGTGACTTATTGATGAGTGCAATCTCATCACACAACTCCTCCACAGACTCCATATTGTGAGTAGAAAGCACGATAGTCGCGCCCTCATCTCTAAGTCTGAGGATCTCGTCACGCACAATTTCCACATTTACAGGATCAAAGCCCGAGAACGGCTCATCAAGGATCAGAAGCGAAGGCTTGTGCACAACAGTAGTGATGAACTGAAGCTTCTGAGCCATACCCTTTGAGAGCTCTTCAACCTTCTTATCCCACCAGCTCTGAATGCCGAAGCGTTCAAACCATTTCTTGAGTTCTCTCTGCGCATCGCGCGAACTCATACCCTTGAGCTGTGCGAGATACATTGCCTGCTCGCCCACCTTCATCTTGCGATAAAGGCCGCGTTCCTCCGGCATATAACCGATCTTGCGGACATCTTCCTGCGTAATCGGTCTACCGGCAAACAGCACTTCGCCACTATTTGGGATAGTGATGCGATTTATTATACGGATTAAGGTAGTCTTACCTGCGCCATTTGGACCCAAAAGACCAAAAATCTTAGATTCTGGTATTTCTAGGTTAATATCCTGGATAGCAACCTTCTCTCCAAACGACTTACTAACATGTTTACACTGAATAATTGCCATAATAGTGCGAAAATACAAAGAAAATCGCTCCAATGGAACGATTTTCTTAATAATTATATAAGTTCAATTATTCTGCCTCGATTGCAACGATTGAACAAGGAGGAAGAGTAATCTCAATTCCGGCTGATGTCTTCTTATAATTCTTAAACGCCTTAGGAGCAACAACCTCTGGCTTATCAAAGTCATTATAGTCTCCTGGCTTCGCTGAAGTGAGCACTCTAGCTGAGTTGATCTTAGAGATAGCCTTTGCATTATCAAAGCTCACAAGCACTGTCTTAGCCTCATCGTAATGGGTGTTTACAAGTGAGATGTGAGTCTTACCATCTTTGCGTGAAGCAGTTACATCCACCTCAGGAACAAGTTCTCTATCAGTCTTGATCTTGTTTGTGATACAGTCAGATGCAAGATATTCAGCGTCCTGGTGCACATTGTACATCTCAAACACGTGGTAGGTAGGAGTCAGCACCATCTGAGTGTCGTTGGTGAGGATCATCGCCTGAAGCACATTAACTACCTGTGCAATATTTGCCATCTTGAGGCGGCGCGTATACTTGTGGAAGATATCGAAGTTAAGAGCAGCAACGATAGCATCTCTCATTGTATTCTGTTGATAGAGGTGACCAGGGTTTGTACCAGGCTCTACGTCATACCAGGTTCCCCACTCGTCAAGAAGAAGGTCCACATTTCCACGAGGATCATACTTATCCATAATCTCGATGTGCTTTGCAAGAACCGGCTCAATCTCGATTGCCTTTGAGAGGATGCGATAGTAACCAGCCTCATCAAATCCTGTAGCTGCGCCCTTTCTGCCCCAGCTGATGACAGTATAGTAATGGAGAGAGATACCCTTCATTCCCTTGCCTGTGAGGTTCTTCATCAGCACTTCTGTCCAATTGTAATCATAATCTGACGCACCTGAAGCAATCTTGTAAAGACGATTGCTGCCGAAGTTGCGAAGATATGTCTGATACTGACGGAA
Source organism: Bacteroidales bacterium (assembly GCA_017383945.1). Classification (GTDB taxonomy): domain Bacteria; phylum Bacteroidota; class Bacteroidia; order Bacteroidales; family UBA932; genus Cryptobacteroides. Next base: position 3,827 of record JAFNUQ010000230.1, read on the forward strand.
AAGGTCGCTATAGTACTCAGGAGTCATGCTTCCGCCGCAACCCCAAGCCTCATTGCCAATACCAAAGAACTTCACTTTCCAAGGTTCCTCACGACCGTTGGCTCTACGGAGGTCAGCCATTGTACTCTTGGCATCAGAAGTCATATACTCAACCCACTCTGCCATCTCCTTAACGGTGCCGCTGCCGACATTACCACTGATATATGGCTCAATATCAAGCATTTCACAAAGATTAAGGAACTCGTGAGTACCGAAACTATTGTCTTCGAGTGTGCCACCCCAGTTGTTGTTTGAGATATAGGCTCTCTTCTCCTGAGGACCGATGCCGTCCATCCAGTGATAGTCATCTGCAAAGCAACCGCCCGGCCAGCGCATTACTGGAACCTTAAGAGCCTTGAGGGCGTCAAAAACATCCTTGCGGTAGCCTTCTACATTTGGCACTGAAGAATCCTTGCCAACCCAGAGTCCACCATAGATACAGCGGCCTAGATGTTCCGAGAACTGACCATAGATATCAGCAGGAATAATCTCCCCTGTTCCGGCATCGTGGATGCGAACAATAGCATCTTGAGCGTTCAACAAGGACATAGAAATCACCAATGCTGACGCAATAGAAATTACACGTTTAAACATAATGGAATTATTGGTTATTTTGTTTTACACACTCACAAATATACGGCGTGGGCATGAGTGTAG
>JAFNUQ010000231.1 GCA_017383945.1 Bacteroidales bacterium
AGCGCACAAACAAACTACAATTATGACAAGATTCAGAAAGAGAATCTAGGTCGAGGCGTTATTGCAGTGCGTCAGAGCGAGTCAGAAGTATTCGTAGCCTGGCGTTACCTCAACACAGATCCTCAGAGTGTCGCTTTCAATGTGTATCGCGACGGACAGATCATCACACCGGCACCTATTAAAAACGTTACCTGGTTTGTTGATAAGAGTCCTGTCAAGGGCACATCAACCTATGAAGTAAAGCCAACTTCAAATAAACTAGCTTCAGGCAGTTACACTCTTCCAGCAAACTCACCTATCGGTTATCTTCCTATAGCTCTGGACACTCCTGCGCCGCAGACTATGCCCGATGGAGAGGTAGCAAAATATACTCCTGGCGATTGTTCTGTGGGTGATGCTGATGGCGACGGCGAATTTGAGATCTTCCTCAAATGGGACCCATCAAATGCACATGACAACGCCCACGCAGGTTACACAGGTGAGGTTTTCATTGATTGTATCAAGATTACAGGAGAGAAGCTCTGGAGAGTAAACCTCGGACGCAACATCAGAGCTGGTGCTCATTACACTCAGATGGTAGTTTATGACTTTGACGGCGACGGAAAAGTCGAATTGATCGTCAAGACATCTGATGGCACTATTGATGGCACAGGCAAGGTTATCGGTGACAAGAACGCAGATTATAGAGGAACTCAGGGTCGTCTTGAAGGCGTCATCATAAAAGGTAACGAGTACCTCACCGTATTCAACGGCCTCACAGGAGCAGCAATGGCCACTGTTGACTATAATCCAGAAAGAGGTCCAGAAGGCATCTGGGGAGACAATTATGGCAACCGCTCTGAGCGTTACCTTGCTGGCGTAGCATACCTTGACGGCGTGAAGCCGAGTGCAATTATGTGTAGAGGATACTACACACGCGCAACCCTCGCAGCATATGACTGGGACGGCAAGAATCTCTCTCTTCGCTGGCTCTTTGATTCAAATTCATCTCCTGAGCTCAAGAGCTATGAAGGTCAGGGAAACCACAACCTTCGCGCAGCTGATGTAGACGGAGATGGTTGCGACGAGATCATTTATGGCTCTTGCTGTATCGACAACGACGGCACAGGACTTTATTCCAACGGCTTCAAGCACGGCGATTCAATGCATCTTGGTCAGATGATTCCTGGAAGCAAGAAGCTTCAGGTATGGATCGGACACGAGAGTAAGGGAATCGGTTCTACTCTTGTAGATGCTGCAACCGGAGAACTCATCTATCGCATCCCTTCAAATAGTGATGTGGGTCGTTCTATGGCAATTGATGTTGATCCTACAAACCCAGGTTGGGAAATGTGGAGCTCAGCATCTGAAACAATGAGAAATTACAAAGGTGACGCTATTGCAGCTAAACCTGCATCTCAGAACTTTGCAGCTTGGTGGGACGGAGATCTTGCAAGAGAACTCCTTGATGGAAACAGAATTGACAAGTTCAATCCTGAGACACGCAAGGTTGAAAATCTGGTCACATTTGACGGCTCATCTAGCGTAAACGGTTCAAAATCTACTCCTTGTATCTCTGGAGACCTCTATGGTGACTGGAGAGAGGAAGTCCTTCTCAGATCAAACGACAACAAGGAGCTTCGCCTATATATTTCTACTATACCTACAGAATATAGATTCCATACATTCCTTCAGGACCCTGTATACCGCACAAGTGTAGCAGCAGAAAATGTATGTTACAATCAGCCACCTGAGGCAGGATTCTACTTCGGTCCTGATATGGATGGCAAGGTTATGGGCACAGTTGTAGACGGACCGAAGATCGAGCCTGTAGCAATCCTCACAGACGTGCTTCTTGATTCAGTAATCTTTGCACCTAGCCCTCGCGAACAAGCACAGAGAGCACAGCGCGCTCCAGGTCAAAGACCACAGGGCACTTGGCCACAGGGACAGCGCCCTCCACAAGGACAGCGTCCTCAACAGGAAGGCCAAGTTCCAAATAGTCAGAGAGCAGACCTTCCAAAGGCATTTATGTATGATTTCAGCTACAGCGATGCAACTCCAGACTCTCTTGACCTCGCAAAGACAGCTCGTCCAGTAGCGGGAAGCTCACGCAAAGGCAACAATCCTGTTCTCTTCCTCATAGGTGATTCAACAATGCGCACTGGCACAAAGGGCAACGGAGACAACGGCCAGTGGGGCTGGGGAAACTTTGCTCAGAATTACTTTGACGCAGAGCGCATCACTGTTGAAAATCATGCAC
>JAFNUQ010000020.1 GCA_017383945.1 Bacteroidales bacterium
AAGATTTTGATAAAGTTAATTCAGCGATGCTTGAGGAACTGCTCTCTGAGGTGACGATCAGTCAGGAAGAGCAGAATATGATACTTTGGAGGCTCACTCGTCAGCAACAAAAGGTATCTGTGGGATTGCTTTCTGCCAAGGAAATCACCTTTGAGATTATTTCAGATGGAGCGGGCAAACAAAGAGTCAGCTACTCTGATGGCCATATAGCATACAATGGGCAGCTGTATGATGAATTATATTTTGATTCTATAACCAGGTCTACGCTTTTCTCTGAGAGCTCCTTTATTCTCTATGATGTGGTGATAGGAATTGATTTTCACTGGCAGCAGAAAAGAGACCTGAAGTATGCAGGCGCGCTGAAGTTTATAGTTGAAGGAGAGCAGATTACAGCGATCAACTGTGTGGGGATGGAAGATTATCTTCTCAGCGTTATTTCTTCTGAAATGAAATCTACCTGCCATCTGGAACTGCTCAAATCCCACGCGGTAATATCTCGCAGCTGGTTGCAGGCAAGACTTAACGATAGAGCAAGTGGCAACAATCCTCCTCACCAGATGTATGACGTGTGTGCTGATGATCACTGTCAGCGATATCAGGGTCTGTCAATGGTGGAAAACCCTGAGGCTAGAAAGGCAATAGATCAGACCTGGGGACAGCTTCTTAGCTGCAATGGAGAATTATGCGATGCCCGCTATTCAAAATGCTGTGGCGGTAAGACAGAACTCTTCTCAACTTGTTGGGAGGATGTGGATTACCCATACCTGCAATGCGTAGATGACCCATATTGCGATTGCGAGAACGCTGAAATCCTCTCACAGGTGCTCAATGACTATGACCTGCACACCCGGGATTTCCATGATTGGACCGTGAGATATAGCCAAGAAGAAATCTCAGCTCTTGTAAAAGAGCGAAGCGGGGAGGACTTCGGCCTCATCAGAGATCTGGTGCCATTGCGCAGAGGCCCTTCAGGGCGCATCAGCCATCTTCGCATAGACGGCAGCTTGAAAAGCGCCGTAATCAGCAAGGAACTCACCATCCGTCGATATCTAAGTGCGTCTCATCTCAAAAGTTCGGCATTTAAAGTGACGCGTGAAGGCACAGACTTTATACTTGTCGGCAAAGGTTGGGGACACGGAGTGGGTCTATGCCAGATCGGAGCAGCAGTGATGGCTTCGCAAGGTTTTGATTATAAACAGATATTAGCACATTATTATGTCGGCTCAGAAATCAAAGACTAACCCTTGGGCTTGGGTTCCAAGCTTATACTTCGCAGAGGGTATACCATATTTTATCGTCAATGTCATCTCAGCGACAATGTTTAAAAGACTGGGGATGAGTAATGGCGACCTTGCGATGTATACCTCACTTTTATATCTCCCTTGGGGGATAAAACCACTCTGGAGCCCATTTGTGGATGTGATCCGCACAAAAAGATGGTGGATTGTTGCTATGCAAGTTCTTATTACTCTGGGTTTTGCTGCTCTTGCACTGTCGGTGAGTCCCAATGCCTTCGGCTTTTCTATAGTTGCTTTCTATATAATAGCATTTGCCTCTGCAACTCACGATATCGCAGCTGACGGATATTATATGATTGCACTTGAGCACAAGGAGCAATCTCTCTTTGTGGGCATAAGGAGCACTTTCTACCGCATCGCTTCTGTTTTCGGACAAGGCGTCATTGTTGTAATTGCAGGCCTTCTTGAGGAACACTACGACAATATTCCTCTTGCCTGGCAGCTCACGCTCGGATTGAGCACTCTGCTTTTTCTACTGATCACGCTCTGGCATCTTTTCATGCTTCCGCGTTGCGAGAAGGAGCCGCAGAAAGAGGATAATGCTACCTCACGCATCCTCAAGGACTTTGCGCGTTCGTGGATTACCTTCTTTAAGAAGGATGGAGTCTGGCTGGCGATAACTTTCATGCTCCTGTATCGTCTCCCTGAAGCATTCTCGGTCAAGATGTTGACTCCTTTTATGCTTGATGCTGTCGCAGATGGAGGCTTGGGCCTCTCTACAACTCAGTCAGGGCTGGTTTATGGCACTGTCGGTGTGATTGCGCTGACAATTGGTGGCATCCTAGGTGGCTTGTATGCGGCTAAATATGGCTTGAAGCGTTCGCTCTGGCCGATGTCGCTCTCCCTCGCCCTTCCTTGTGCTGTCTACCTATATATGGCGATAGCTCAACCGACATCTCTTCCTGTAATATATGTATGTGTGGCCTTTGATCAGCTCGGCTATGGCTTCGGCTTCACTGCGTATATGCTTTATATGATGCATTTCTCTGAAGGTGAGTTCAAAACCTCTCACTATGCAATCTGTACAGCCTTTATGGCATTATCTATGATGATACCTGGGCTCTTTGCCGGTTGGATTCAGGAGGCAATCGGTTATGTTGGATTTTTTATAATTGTAATGGTATGCTGTCTCGCAACAATATTCGTTACGCTCTTTGCGCGCTCGCGCTGCTGATTTCTTCTACTCTTGCTGCAAGAGTTAAGCCTGGTATAGAAGTACTGGTAGAAAGGAATTTTGCCGGATTGGAAGGTAAGAGGGTTGGACTTGTGACCAATCCTTCAGGTGTTGATAGTCAGCTTCGAGCCACTGTGGATATCCTCAATGATGCTCCAAATGTGCAGCTTGTGGCCCTGTTTGCTCCGGAGCACGGAATCCGTGGTGATATTTATGCGGGAGCAAAGGTTGAGTCGGGTAGGGATGAGCACACAGGTCTGCCAGTGCACTCGCTCTATGGCGCAACCCGTGAGCCGACTGCCAAGATGCTTGAGGGCGTGGATATTATGGTCTATGATATCCAGGACGTGGGTAGCCGATCATATACTTTTATCTCTACTCTGGGCCTTGTGATGAGAGCTTGCGGTGCAAGAGGCATCCCTGTGATGGTGCTTGACAGACCTAACCCTCTGGGCGGGCTAAAAGTCGAGGGCGCTCTGGTCAGAGATGGTTTCCACTCGTTTGTGGGACAATATAAGATTCCATATATCTATGGTCTTACCGTGGGCGAGTTGGCGCAACTCATCAATGAAGAAGGCCTGAATTGCGGTCAGAACGGCAAACTTCCACACCAGAGCTGCACTCTCACAGTTGTGCCGATGGAAGGCTGGCGCCGCGAGATGCTTTTTGATCAGACAGGACTGCCTTGGGTGCTCCCGTCGCCTAATATCCCGACTGCGCAGAGTGCAATTCATTATCCATCAGCCGGCCTTGCAGGCGAAATGTACAACTACCTCAATATAGGCATAGGCTATACGCTGCCGTTTGGTACCTTTGCAGAAGAGTGGGTAGATGCAGATGCCTTGAAGGCGAAGCTCGACAGCTACAATGTGCCGGGAGTGGCTTGGCGCACAATCCATTATAAGCCGATTTCCGGTCGCCTCAACGGCAAGCTTATCCACGGTGTGCAATATTTCTATACAGATTATGAAAAGGCAAATCTGACCCTCACTCAGTTCTATGTGATGCAGGCAGTATGGGAGTTATATAAAAAGAATCCATTCCAGATTGCTGCAGACAGACTGGCTATGTTTAATAAGGTAACCGGAACTGACTTTATCAGCACAACCTTCGGCAAAACAATGAAAGTCGCCGACATCTTCTCCTACTGGACCGGTGATGTCAACGACTTTAAGGTGCTTTCTAAAAAGTATTATCTCTATTAAGGATCGATCTGCGAATCCTTCAATCCGAGGAAGTAGAGTATACCATCCAAGCCAATGGATGAGATGCTCTGGCTTGCGTTTGCCTTGACCTTAGGCTTGGCGTGGTATGCAATACCAAGACCCGCAAGAGAAAGCATCGGAAGGTCGTTGGCTCCGTCGCCCACAGCTACGGCCTGTGAGAGGTGGATGCCCTCTACCTGGCAAAGAAGTCTGAGGAGTTCTGCCTTGCGCTTGCCATCTACGACATCTCCCACATAACGTCCGGTGAGCTTGCCGTCTTCGACTTCGAGTTCGTTGGCATAG
>JAFNUQ010000232.1 GCA_017383945.1 Bacteroidales bacterium
CCGAAGACCGCCTTAAATCCGCCGTCGGTGAGGATGTCTACATACCGAGCAGCTGCATAATCTGATGAAGTTTGCATAGTTAGAAGTATTAAAAATCTCCGGCAAGATAGGACAAGATTACCTGCCTTCCGCTTTATAGTCCCTGTTTATCAAGAAGACGGAAGGAGGCAGCCTCAATGATATGTTCAGGCAAAATGTCGGGAAGCGCAGCAAGGTCCGCAATCGTGCGGGCGGTTTTGATAATGCGGTAGTAGGCTCGCATAGAGAGCTGCTCGCGCGACATAATCCTCTCAAGGGTCTGCTGACACGCGTCACTCAATGGCACATATTGCTTGATCTGCCGTCCGTTCATCTCCGCATTGGTGCTGATTTTCTCATCCTGGAATCGCCTTGCCTGAATCTCTCTGGCAGTAGCAACGCGCCGCGCAATCACCTCACTGCTCTCGCCTTTGCGTGCGTTAATTATCTGATCAGAAGGCACTTGATGCATCCAGACCTGCAGGTCTATGCGGTCTAGAATCGGACCTGACAACTTGCCGAGGTAGTTCAATCTTTGTGCAGGAGTGCAGGTGCATTTGTCTCCCTCGCCGTAATATCCGCAAGGGCAGGGGTTGGACGCTGCTACAAGCATAAAGGAAGCAGGGAACTCGATTTTGCTCTTGAGTCGCGAGATGGTCACTTTCCTGTCCTCGATGGGGCAGCGCAGCGCCTCAATCACAGAACGCGGCATCTGCGCAAATTCGTCAATAAACAGCACGCCTCCGTCGGCAAGAGATACCTCTCCCGGCATAATATTGTCTCCATTGCCTCCGCCAATTATTGCGGCGAGCGAGGCGCTGTAGTGGGGCGCTCTGAAAGGGCGTCTGCGGATCAGTCCTGCCCTGTGCGTCCCCTTGCCTGCCACAGAATAAATTTTGCTGGTAGTCATTGACTCCTTCAAACTCATCGGAGGCAAGATTCCGGCAAGTGCCTTGGCGATGCTGGTTTTTCCTGAGCCAGGCGCACCGATCATCGCGATATTATGTCCACCTCCAGCTGCAATCTCCATCCCTCGCTTGGCACATTCCTGCCCGATAATGTCAGCAAAATCTACAAATTCTTCTTCAATGTCATTTTCCTGCTCACTCAAGTCGCTGTGTACCAGCAGATGAGAGCAGTCGTGCTCCGCTTTGAGGATTTCAATGACTTCAGAAAGGCACTGCACGCCATATACGCTGATCTGATCAAATTCGGCAGCCTCGCTGGCGGAAACGGCGGGAAGGATCACACCTGTTATGCCCTTTTTCTGAGCCAGCTCTGCGATGGGAAGAGCACCGTTTACCGCTCTCACACTTCCGTCCAGTCCGAGCTCTCCCATTATGATGAATTCGCCAAGGGCGGGAAGGCTCTCTTGCCCTGAGGCAGCAACAATGCCGACGGCGATAGGGAGGTCGTAACCACTGCCGTTCTTGCGAAGGTCTGCCGGGGCGAGATTGATGACTATCTTTTTGCCGGGAATCTTGTATCCCACACTTTCCAGGGCTGTGATTGTGCGCAGGAGACTTTCCTTGACGGCAATGTCGGCGAGCCCGACAAGATGAATCCCTATACCTTTATCGATATCAACCTCGACTGTGACATCAACAGCATCTATTCCGATGCACTTTGCTCCTTGGATATGAGTAAGCATAATAAATTATTTTTAACTTTGCGGCTGCTATGCAGCACGAGATTATCATAAAAAGTTTGGCCGACCTGCGTCCGGCAGCAGCTGAGTTCCTTTCTGCAATCGATGGACACAGCCTGATCGCGTTTTATGCTCCTATGGGAGCTGGTAAAACTACCTTTTCCAAGGCTATCTGCCAGGAATTAGGTGTTGACTCAGATGATATCAGCTCTCCTACATTTGCTATAGTCAACGAATACTTGACTGCTTCTGACGATACTATCTATCATTTTGATTTCTATCGCATTACAAAAAATGAAGAAGCGTTGGATATTGGCTTGTATGACTATCTTGACAGCGGGAACCTCTGCTTGATGGAGTGGCCGGAAAATATTGAAGACCTTCTTCCGGAAGAGACTCTCAAGGTACATATCAGTATCCTTGACGACGGTACCCGAGTTCTTAATTGGTAATCCTGGTCTCGACCGCCACCCCGCATATATATCCGTGAATCGGAATCTCTTTCTTCTCTCCGTTGAGGGCGATGAAAGGGTAGGATTGGCTCTTTTTCTGACTTAGGCCTAGGATTATATTGTTATCGAAGTATGTAATGCAGTCTTCTCTGGGAAGATAACAATCCTCAAAATCTAGGCGCATTCCTTTGCTATCATTGATTACGACAGATCCCTGCGGATCGTTATATGCGGCAAAGCTATAATCGTTGAAACAGAAGATATGCGCTTCTGTTTTACTCAACTTCACAGGAAATCTGCCTGCTGAACTTGGGTATAGACCATAAAAATCATCGTTTCTTCCATAAAAGTAACCGCTGACCGGCATAGACTGGATGCTCGTCCATATTCTGGCATCTTGGATAGTATATTCTCCTTGATCTTGTGGACTATAAAAGACTTTTCCGGCTCTGATTTTTATGTCATCAATGTCTCGATTTTCTGCGTCCAGGGATTCTTCAACAGCATCATATACAACATAGTAACGACTATTGGTGCCAGTCCCGGTTTTATAGCAGAAAGTGACTCTGCCCAGATCTAGATATAATGCACCGGTAGATCCGTAGGAACTATCCTCAAAGTCTCCAAATATCTTACCTGTATCACGTCGGAAGATCAGCGTGTTTTCTTTTCTGAGAGAAAATCCTTCACCATCCCGGTCGCTGGCGAGAGTATAGATAGAGCCGTCTCTTGTTGTGAGCAGTCCATTGAGGTATTGTCTGGAATCAAAGATGAGGATAGTTTCACCGTTTTTTCCTATGTATGTTTTCTGTCTGTCAGAAGCTTCTGTATACAGATCTCCGTCTATTATATGGTGAGTATCTGCGTCGGGGCTGATGCAGTTGTTGGCGCTGGAGTTGAGAGTAAAAAGCTTTTGGTGGTTTTGATAATAAGAAACGGAAAATGGTTCTTTTTTATATGAGCTGTCCCTGCTCCAATCATAGCTCTTGTCAAACTCTACGGAGCTGTAAAAGAGAAGAGTATCTATCTGGGCAATAGCGATAGTGTCTTTAGGATTGTTTCCTTGATGATTTCCATCAGGCCTATCTCTATTGTGGGTGTCTCTTCTCGGAGGCCCGGAATATAGAGAGTTGTCAAGAAAGTTGCAGCTGACACAAAGTGATATGACCAGCGGAAAGAGGATATTTAGTTTCATAGTTTAAAGTTTTCCACAAAGTAAAATAAATAAAAAAATCTCAGCAAGTGAGATTATCACAAATTGCCGAGATTTACCTTAAAATTATATTTACTATGGAAATTACGTTGATTTACAGCTAATTACAAAAGTTTCTGCTTAGAAATTAAATCTTAGACCTACATCAAAATTTACCATCAGAGGCTTGTCTGTCCTCACACTCTTCGGCTGATTATTGTAGAAATAGTACTTCACGCCTGGATCCAGGTATAGACCAAGATGCTCGGTGATGCCAAATTCAACACCAAGACCAGCGCCCACTGAATACTGTAAATTCTTTACAGCTTCAGTGTGCACGATCTTAGGGCTTGAATATAATGTGTATTTATTAGATACGCACAACTCAGCCTCTGCGCCGGCATAGGCATAGAACTTAATCTTCTTAGAGTTGATAATATCATAATAAAGGTCGACAGGAATACCAATGTACTGAAGCATATGGGTAACATTACCCACCTCGCTCACTTCGATTGATCCTGTCGAAGAAAGTTTAATGTATTTGCCAGTGAATGTGCGAGTTAAGATAGAATAGTCCAAGCCTGTACCGATGGATAGTTTAGGTGCAACATAGAATCGCACACCAAGACCAAAGGTTACCGGCACTCCATAAACAGAAGCACTCTGTTCTGTGATGCCGCTGCTCTGTGTGCCCGGAGCCATTGTCGGTACTCTGTTGTAGTTCAACAGGTCCGAATCATTGCCGTTGATAGCTCCCTTGGCATAGAGGGATGGTCTGTCCAGCTTGCGGCCGACTTCTTCTTCTGTAGTTAGAAGCGCAAACGGATCAGTGAACTGCTCCTCCATTGTCTCTTCCTCTTTCTGCTCAGGTTTCTGAACTTGAGGGGTAGATACAGGGACGCTTTGTTCTTCTGATCCGCTTACTGCTTCTGATGGAATAATATTGGTTTTCTCTTCTGTTAAAGAGCTTCTTTTGGGTCTTTGTGTTGTGAAGGTGATAGCTGAAGCTTCAAGTTTCGGCTCTTCTGACTTTATGAGCTGAACTGGTTCCTGGGCTTCTGCAAGCCTGATGTCACTTGTGGTGATGATGCCTGTTTTGTCGTTACTTCCGCTGAAGAATACACCGAGAGCGATTGCTGCTGCAAATGCAAGTCCTGCTCCTGCCCACTTGACAGTGTTCCAGCCACCCCAAATTGCCTTTGGAGCAGCGATGCGTGCAGATACAGCCTTCCAGACGTGGCGAGATGGCTTCACCTCCACGTCTTGCATCATAGACCTAATCTGCTGGTCAAAACTGTCAAATCGATCTTGCATCATTAATACCTGTCTTTAATCTTTGACTGCAACAGCACTCTGGCTCTCTGTAGCTGAGAGCGTGATGTCGTCTCGGAGACTCCTAGCTCTTGGGCGATTTCCTTGTGAGAATAACCCTCAATCACATACATATTGAAAACTGTTCTGAAACCAGGCGGGAGTTCTGAAATCATCTTTATCAGATCCCGATATCCGATGTTTTCAATCGCGCTAGGTGCATTGTGCTCGATGCCTCTGGCTTCACTCACATCCTCTGTGTTTTTGAGCAGGTCTCTTTTTCTGAGACTCATCAGTGCAGTGTTGACAAAGATCTTTCTTGCCCAGCCCTCGAAGGAACCTGCCCCCGAGTAACTGTCCAATTTGGAAAATAGGGTTACAAAACCATCCTGGAGGATATCCTCCGCTTGCTCTCTGTCTCCCATATAACGCAAGCATACGGCAAACATTTTGCTAGAGAGAAAGTCATAGATGGCCTTTTGTGACTTCGGGTCACCTTTTTGAGCCTTATCTATCCAATCCGGATTCCAAGTATCAAGATGCTTCTTCTTTGAAAAAAGTTGCATCTTTATTTCAATTATTTCAATAATGCGAAAGTAACCAATATTTCTCACAAAAAATGTATATTTTTGTCTCTTGTATGAGAAAAATCTTGCTACTTGTCAGCTTGTGTTTGTTCAATTTATGTGCCTACTCGCAGTCAGAGACGGCACTGACCAGCCTTTTTCTGAAGGCTGTGGAGAACTATACCCAGGAAGAGTATGAAGAAGCAAAGGAAAAACTTGTGATACTTTACAATGCTGATTCAAGCGATGATGCGGTCAATTATTATCTGGGAATGTGTGAATATGCCCTTGGAGACCGCGATCGCGCTGAAGTCTTGTTAAGTGCTGCTGCTCAGCTGGATAGTACCAATGTCTGGTATCAGTCTGCGCTGGCTTCTGTATATAACGCAAAGGGTGACAACTTTGCTTTTGCGGCTGTTTCAGAAAAACTCATTAAGTTGAGCCCTGCTCAGTTTAAAACGCCATTTGTGCTATGCTCCATCGCAGATGCAAAGCTTTCTATGAGGCAGGACTCTCTTGCGCTAGCCTACTATAATGAAGCTCTTGAGATGGATCCTAGCTACCCTCCAGGTCAGCTAGGCAAGGTTGAGATGCTTCGTATGCAGCGCAATTACACAATGTTCTTCATTAACCTCACAAAGTTTATTGATAATCCGTTGGTGCGCCCAGAGCTCAAGAGTGACTATCTCAAGGCTGTGCTTGAGAATATGGACGGTAACCTGTATTACGGATTCAAGAACCAGCTGGAGCAGGCGATAGAATTGGATATTAAGAATCATCCGGAAGATGCTGTAGCACACTCTCTTAGGATGAATCTTTATTATCTTGAGGATAACTATGAGGCGGCCCTGGAGCAAAGCCTTGAGATGGCTCAAGCTGCGATTGATTCCAACAATAAGGATATGCTTCTGGAAGCTTACCAGATTGCCGGGGATCTGCATCACGAGCTGGGTAACAGAAAGGAGTGTTACAGATATTACAAGAAGATTCTTGAAATCAATCCGGACTATGCAAGTGCGCTGAACAACTATGCATACTTCCTTTGTGAAGAAGGCAAGTCCCTCCGTAAAGCATTGAAAATGAGCACAAGGGCAGTGGAGTTAGAGCCGGACAATGCAACATATCTGGATACGCACGGCTGGATCTTATATCTGCTTGGCAGAGCAAAGGAAGCAAAGCCTTTCTTTAAACATGCGATGATTTATGGCGGAAAAGATAGTGCGGTGGTACTTGAGCACTACTCTATAGTTCTGGAAGCATTGGGCGAGAAAGAACTTGCTAAATATTACAAATTACTCTCGGAGCAGAAACAATGATGTATCTTAGACGCATATTTTTGATTTTATGCATGGTCTTGAGTGCTTTTGTGCTTCAGGCCCAGGATACTTCATATCAGGAAAACAAGAAATCTCAGTTGGAGAAGGAGATCGCCCAGCTTGAGACAATGCTGTCGCATAATGCGAGCAAGAGCAATAATGCGCTCAATGAGCTTACCCTTATCCGCAAGCAGATCTCGCTGCGCAAGGAACTCATATCGCAGAGCGATGCGGAGATAAAGGCACTCAACGACACGATTCGCAAGACCAACAACCATATAGCGCGTCTTCAGGAGCGTTATGACAATATGAGCATCTATTTTGAGAAGCTCGTGCGTAATGCATACAAAAACAGGGATTCGCGCCTATGGTATATGTATATCCTCGGCAGCAGCAATTTTTCTCAGGCCTTCCGCCGCTACGACTACCTGAAGACTCTTTCGGTCAGAATGAATGAGGAAGCGTCTCAGCTCAAGGAACTTAAGGCACAGATGGAGCAAGAAAAGCAGCGCCTCTCTTCCCTTCGCGCGCAAGCGCAGAATGTGAGGGCTGGCCGAGCAAAAGAACTTGAAAACCTAGCTAAGCAGGAGAAGAAATCCAACAACCTGATTGCCCAGCTCAACCGTAATAAAAGCAGCTACCAGCGCCAGCTCAGGGATAAGCGCAAGCAGGTAGAGGCTCTTAATAAGGAGATAGAAAAGATTATCGCTGAGTATATTGCGCAGAGCACCAAACCTGCAAAGGGGGAAACCAAGAAGCAGAGCAAGCCGATCGATTACAAGCTCGCAGGCGAATTCGAGGCCAATAAGGGCAAGCTTCCTTGGCCGGTGGATGGCTCTGTCGTCGAGAAGTTTGGCAAGCACAATCATCCGGTATACAAGAACCTCGTGATGCCATTTAACAACGGTATCGGTATTGCTGTCCCTAAGAATACAGAGGTGAAGGCTATCTTTGACGGAGAGGTCAAGAGAGTCATCGTAATGCCGGGATACAATCAATGTGTGCTTGTGCAGCACGGCAATTATTTCAGCTTCTACTGTAAATTGGGACAGGTCTCTGTCAAAGCTGGTGATAAGGTAAAGACCGGGCAGTCAATCGGAGTAGTGGATACGATTGACTCGCAGACATTGTTACATCTGCAAGTCTGGAAGGAGAAAACTCCTCAAAATCCTGAAACTTGGTTGAGACCGCGTTAATCTTCGCTTGAAGAAACCCAAACAAGAACGTGCCTGTCAAAGGTCATATACTGGAGCTCGAGTTCTTCCTCGTATCCGTCTTTCTGTGTGAAAGTTGCGTCTAGCTCGCCTTCGCCTTTAACTCTGAAGTTGTCAATCTCAATCTGTTCTGCAAAGTCTACGTGATATTGTGAGAACTTCTTGTAGATTGCCTCCTTTGCACACCAATAGATGGCAAGTTGCTCGTTTCTCTTATCATCGTCGAGGTCTTCGATTTCGTCTTCAGAGAGTGCTTTTTTCTCAACTGCTGAAAAATCTCTGTCAAGAGACTCGCAGTCAATACCAAGCTCTCCACCTTCGCCGGTGATGATAGCTACGTATTTATTTGTATGGGTAATGCTGATATTGGTTGCAGAGTTCTCGATATATGGCTTACCATTGTCGTGGTGACTTAGGTATACCTTCTCTTCAAACATGCAATCCAACAAAGCTCTGACAGCAAGCTTCTGCTTGCGGAGAGACTCATTTCTGATGTAGGAAATTTCTTCTAGCTCGTCAGAAGGGACCGAGCAAAGTGATTTGAGCTCCTGCTCACTTTCTGTAATCTGCCAAACTCCTACCCGCAAATGGTAGTCGTCGTCAAGATCTTTGATTAAATAAAGTGCCATATAAAATTATAAATCGCACAAAGATAGTCATTTTTTTTAATCTGCGACTAATTGATTATATTTGCGTCACTTTTAGTACTAAAGACAATATTACATAATTAACAAGCAATGAATTACATTACTGACGAAAAATTGGTCATCGTAGGTGCCGGTGGTATGATCGGTTCAAATATGGCCCAGACAGCTTTGATGCTCAAGCTTACTCCAAACATCTGCCTCTATGATATCTATGAGCCAGGTCTTAAGGGTGTTGTAGCAGAGATGGATCACTGCGCTTTTGAGGGCGCAAACATCACTTGGACAACTGATCCTGCAGTTGCATTCAAGGATGCTAAGTATATCATCTCTTCAGGTGGTGCTCCTCGTAAGGAGGGTATGACTCGTGAGGATCTCCTCAAGGGTAACTGCCAGATCGCTGAGGATTTTGGTAAGAACGTTAAGGCATACTGCCCAGATGTTAAGCACGTAGTAGTTATCTTCAACCCAGCTGACCTCACTGGTCTCGTGGTTCTTCTTCACTCAGGTCTCAAGCCAGAGTGCGTTACTACTCTTGCAGCTCTTGACTCAACTCGTCTCCAAGAGGCTCTTGCTCAGGAGTTCGGTGTACAGCAGAGCAAGGTTACCGGTGCATACACTTATGGTGGTCATGGTGAGTCTATGGCAGTATTTGCTTCTAAGGCTCTCATCGACGGCACTCCTCTCGCTGAGAAGGAGCTTTGCCCAGAGAAGTGGGCTGAGATCAAGCACAACACTATCCAGGGTGGTTCAAACATCATCAAGCTTCGTGGCCGCAGCTCGTTCCAGAGCCCAGCTTACAACGCTGTTAAGATGATTGAGGCTGCAATGGGTGGTGACAAGTTCACTTGGCCAGCAGGCTGCTATGTAAACAACGAGCAGTTCAAGAATGTAATGATGGCTATGCCTTCAGTTATTGACGCTACAGGCGTACACTTTGTTAACCCAGAGGGTACAGCTGAGGAGATGGCTGATCTTCAGGCTTCATATGAGCACCTTTGCAAGATGCGTGACGAGATCATTGACCTCGGCATCATCCCTGCAGTTGCTGATTGGACTAAGGCAAACCCTAATCTCTAATAGATTAATACCCAGAATACAAGGCCGGCTATTTATAGTCGGCCTTTTTATTATATTTGTAGCTGATTTATGGCAAGTACAGAAAAATACACGGAAAAATTAGCTAAGTATATAATATACGCGGCAGGCTTGGCGCTCGCGCTGGCTGTCTGCTGGTACTTTAGAAAGGTATTGATTTATATCTTATTGGCAGTTGTAGTCTCGCTCTTGGCAAAGCCGGTAGTTAAGCTGCTCAAGAAGATAAGAATCAAGAATCATGCAGCCCCGGCACCGCTCCTTGCGGCACTGTCGCTAGTGATTGTATTAGGCTTGATTCTCGGAGTGCTTGTGCTGATCGTTCCGATTGTATCTGGCATGCTCAAAGATATTTCTATGACCAATGTGGGCGATGCTGCAAGAAGTCTGGTTGTCCCGCTGGGAGAGCTCAATGAATTCTTGAGACACACCTTCTCATCTTTAGGCCCTGATTTCAGGATAGAAGTTTTTGTTGTTCAGGAGTTGCAGAAGCTCATAGACGTGTCTACCTTCTCTTCTGTATTAGGCTCAGCAGCATCTTTTCTCACTAGCTTCGGCATAGGACTGGTCGCCACCATATTTATTAGCTTCTTCTTTATAAAGGACGATGACTTATTTTCAAATATCGTATGTGCCCTTGTGCCTGACAAGCTTGAAGAGAAGGTCAGAAAGGCAATTTCTGATATAGGATATCTTCTTTCAAGATATTTTACAGGCGTTATTATTCAGATTACTGAGGTAGCTATGCTCAATTTCTTGGGTATCTGGCTGATAGCGGGATTAGGCTTTAATGCTGCATTGGGTATCGGTTTTATGTGTGGCATATTAAATATGATTCCATACATAGGACCTTTTATGGGCGGTGCACTAGGAACCGTGATCGGGTTGGTACTCAAATACACAAGTGCTACGCCAATAGGCTTGGATGTGAGCTTCTGGACATTTGCGATTATTCTCATCGCAATCTTCTGCGTAGCGCAGTTTGTGGATAATATGATCTGCCAGCCGCTCATCTACTCTACCAGTATCAAGTCTACACCCCTGGAGATATTCCTCGTCTTGATGATAGTATCAAATATAGGTGGTCCTTTTGCGATGATTGTGGCTGTGCCTACATATACAATCTTCCGCGTGATAGCCTTCCGTTTCTTTGGTCACGTGAAGGCCATCAAGCGTCTGATTCCGGATGAAAAACTGATTTCCGTAGATAAGGAGGACTAGTCTTTCTTTAGACCTTTGGTGTAGGTTTCTACTACCTCTGCGTTGAGTCCTGTTGAAGAAAATCCTCCGTCGTGATAGAGATTCTGCATTGTCACGTGCTTGGTGAGGTCAGAAAACAGCGTCACGATATAGTCTGCGCAGTCTGAGGCGCTGGCGTTGCCTAGTGGCGAGAGTGCGTCTGCATAGGCAAACATATCCTCCATACCTGAAATGCCGCTGCCTGCGCTAGTGCGTGTGGGCGATTGTGAGATTGTGTTTACTCTCACGTGAGCTTTCTTGCCGTAGAGGAGACCGAAGCTTCTAGCAATGCTTTCAAGCAGGGACTTGGCGTCTGCCATATCGTTGTAGCCTTCAAAAGTTCTCTGTGCAGCAATGTAGCTGAGCGCTACAACAGAACCCCACTCTTTGAGAGCGTCTTTTTTGTAGAGCACTCCAAGAACTTTATGAAGTGACAGGGCAGAAATATCAAGCGTTTTGAAGAAAAAGTCATAGTTGGTATATTCATATGGCTTATTCTTTCTGATATTTGGTGACATGCCCACAGAATGAAGGACAAAGTCAAACTGACCACCGAAGTGCTCCATGGCCTTGTCAACAAGACCTTCGAGGTCTTCGACAGAAGTCGCATCTGCAGGTACAACAAGAGCGTTACACTGCTCAGCGAGCTGATCCATTGTGCCAAGTCTAAGAGAGAGGGGAGTGTTGGTGAGTACAAGCTCTGCACCTTCCTCTCTTGCCTTTAAAGCGGCTTTCCAAGCTATAGACTGCTCGTTAAGGGCTCCGAAGATAATACCTTTCTTGCCTTTAAGTAATCCGTGAGACATAACTATTTGTTTTCAATATCGGTTTTTGGCACAACCATAAAGCTGAGTTTGCCTTTACAACAAAGTTTATCTTCAACTGTAGCCTTGGCATCCACAATAATGAGTGGTCCTCTCTGTGCTACAAGTTTGGATTCTACACACACGGTGTCTCCAGGGAAGACAGAATGTTTAAACTTAATGTTATCAAGTCCGGCATAGAAGCTCAGACCATTTGTGAGGATATCCTCAGGGACGAGAAGTGCGCTACCTTGAGCCATTATCTCACAAAGAACTACGCCTGGTACCACTGGATAGCCAGGGAAATGTCCTTGAGTGAAGAACTCATCTTCACGGATGGTATACCTGGAGAATACAGTTTCTCCTACCTTCTCAGCTTCATCAACAAGGAGCATAGGCTCCCTGTGAGGGATGAGATTTTTAATTTCTTCTCTTGTCATTGGGGTTTAGTTATACACGTCTGAGAGCGACACAGACATTGTGTCCTCCGAAGCCAAGCGAATTAGATAGTGCAATATCCAAATCACGCTTCTCGGCAGTAAGAGGAGTGTAGTTGAGGTCGCACTCCGGGTCAGGTTTAGTTAGTCCGATAGTTGGAGGTACGATGCCCTCCTTCAGTGCCAGGGCGCTTGCTACGAGCTCTGCAGCTCCTGTTGCACCAAACATGTGTCCGGTCATGCTCTTGGTCGAGCTGATATTTGCCCTGCGGGCATCGGCCTCTCCAAGCGCGAGTTTTATTGCTTTAGTTTCAGCTACGTCGTTGAGTTGGGTTCCTGTGCCGTGAGCATTGATATAAAGGTTTTCACCCTCTTTGTATCCGGCCTCCTCAAGGGCAAGGCTAAGTGCTTTTGCTGCAGGAACGCCATCTGCACGAGGCGCAGTATAGTGGTATGCGTCGCAGGTGCAACCATATCCGCAGACCTCTGCGATGATATTCGCGCCGCGAGCAACTGCATGCTCATATTCCTCAAGCATCATCAAAGCTGCGCCCTCAGCCATTACAAATCCACCTCTGCGCTCGTCAAATGGCAGGCAGGCGAGGCTAGGATCAGCTTCTGTTGTGAGAGCTTTTGCATTGGCAAATCCTGCAATTGCCACCGGCGTGATTGCAGCTTCGCTTCCTCCGGTGAGGATTGCATCTGCGCGACCGTATTTGATCGCAAGATAGGCTTCGCCAATCGAATTTGTGCCTGTGGCACAAGCTGATACGTGGGTCAGGCAGGCGCCCTGGGCGTTGTACTTGATGGCGATATTGCCGCCCGCGATATTTGGAATCATCATTGGGACAAGCAGAGGCGAGATCCTCTCAACGCCCTCGTCAAACATCAGTTTTGTCTGATTGATGAGCGTATTGATGCCGCCAATGCCAGAACCGAGGTATACGCAGAACCTCTCAGGGGCTACATTCTCTCCGGAAACAATGCCGCTGGAGGCCATTGCTTCAACTGCAGCAGCAAGGGCAAACTGGCTATAGAGGTCGTTCCTGCGTTTTTCCGCTGCATTGAGACCTAACTTGACTGGATCAAAATCCTTGATTCTTCCAGCTACCTTTATTGACAGATTGTAGTCTTCAAAACCCTCAAGTCTTGAAATTCCACAACGTCCGTTTATCAGGCTATCCCAGAATGTTTCGGTATTGAGACCAACTGGTGAAATGATGCCTGTGCCTGTAATTACAACTCTTTTACTCATACATAAATCTTCTGATGCTTCCCTTTGGGGTCTTGGCGAAGCTTTCAAACCTTAATTCATATGAACTCACCTGAGAGTAGCTAGGGATTTTCTTGTTGAGAGCTACTATGTTGGCGTCCATCAGGTTCCTCAGGCCGGCTGCATCGATATCGCCAAGTTCATTGTGATCTGGAACGATGAGAGCAACAAGCTTGTCATTGCGAGAGATGATAAGTGACTCAGCAACACCTTTAAACGCATTGAGAACGACCTCGATCTCCTCAGGGTATATATTCTGTCCATTAGGAGACAAAAGCATATTCTTGCTTCGGCCCACGATAAACACGCTATGGTCCTTATCCATTGTAGCAAGGTCTCCTGTGTGGAACCAACCGTCTTCAGTAAAGGCAGCCTTTGTAGCTTCCTCATTTTTATAATAACCAGAGAAGAGGACGTGGCCTTTTATGAGGATCTCGCCTGGGATATTTGCCGGATCTTCAGAGTCTATCTTGAGATCAACGCACTCCTCAATGTATTCGCCGCACTCTTTGAGCTTGTATGTCTCTTTGTGGCCAAGGCAGATTGTAGGCGCAGCCTCAGTCATACCATAACCGGTCACAAACGGGAGTTTGAGTATCTCGACAAATAGTCTCTCAAAGTGCTCAGGGATAGCTGCACCACCGGTTACGAAGATGCCGATATTGCCGCCAAGGGCCTTCATGAAAATCGTTGCGAGTGCCTCGCAGAAGTCAGGGTTGTTCTGATAGTCAGCGAGCTTTGCTTCGCCAGACTTGCTGTGGATAAATTCTCCGATAGTATCCTCGATGAGCTTGGTGAGGATGAGAGGCACAGCAAAGAAAACGTGAGGCTTGAACTCTCTAAGCGCAGGCTTGAGGTAAGAAGGCACTGGAGGAAGACCGAGCACGATCAAGTGCATACCGAAGCAAAGAGGGGCAAGCATATCATATACCATTCCGAAGATGTGGGCAAACGGAAGAACGCTCACATAATTATCTTCTCTTTTATATGGGAAGTGACGTGGAATAAGGTAGATATTTGCGGTCAAGTTGCGGTTGGTCAGCATTACGCCTTTAGGATTGCCGGTTGATCCTGAGGTATACATAATAGCCGCAAGAGAGTCTAGATCTCTGTTTGGATAGCTGATTTCCTCTGGAGTCAATCCCTGTGGATGTGCTGCGCTGAAAAGCTGCTCTCTCTGAGCATAAACCTCAGCAAAGTTGCCACGGCTTGCGAGGAGATCACCGGTTTTGATATCAATCGCAGCAAGGAGGTCTGGCATAGCCTCAATAGAGAGGTTGTCAAAGATTACTTTTTCTGTATATAGAATCTTGGTCTCAGAATGATTGACCATATTCATTGTGTCCTCTGCAGTGAAGCCAGGGAAAATCTGTACAGAAACAAATTCACCTATTTGAGAAGAGAGGAAGATCTTGGCCCATCCAGCGCTGCTTTTTGCGTTGATGGTTACTTTATCACCGGGCTTCAAACCGGCAGCCTTCCATACAAGAATGTTTTTCTCTATCTCTTCAGCGAGTTGACCATAAGTAATACTTGATACATTATAGTCATCAAGCGCTGTTTTATTCCAACACTCTTTAACGCTATTCTCAAAACATAGAATGAAATTTTCGTTTTGGGTCAGGTTATACATTTTTTTGATTTTAAAATTTAACGATGCTAAAATAACCCCAATATTTTTAATCTGGATAAGATGATTTTTCTTTTGTGGTAAAGAGCCCCTTTTTGTGGTCAAAATTGACTCTTGGGGCGAAATGATGAGTTTTCTGAATTCGCCACAAAAGTGGCTTGTAGATGTGTCTATTGGTGTTTTATAGGTAGAATTCTTGGGTTAATGCGATATATTCCGCTGTTTTTTCTCCAGACGATAAAAGCACTAGTTTTTCCTCGTTTGGCGTTACTTTTCTGCGCGAGAGCTCAACAATAATGCGCTTTGCGGGCTTCTTCTCAGTTGTGTGTATCATCAAAATTCTGAATGGATATAAGCCCCAGCTGGCAGCTGTTCTGCGTAGTTTTACAAGACAGTCAGCAGGCAGAATCAAGGATATGCGACCTTGCTCACTGAGCTGCTCGCAGGCAATACGGCAGATGCTGTTGAGAGAGAGCGAGTCGTTATGTCTGGCGGTAGCTTCACGCTGATTGGGATTTTTTAACGAGCTCTCAAAGTACGGAGGATTGGAAACGATAAGGTCAAAGCTGTGCTTTGGGTGGAAGCTGAGTGCATCTTGATGCAGGGCTGTGAGCCTTTCTGCCCAAGGCGAATTGGCAAAGTTCTCTGCAGCTTCAAGGGCAGAAGCCTCGTCAATGTCGATACCGGTGATTTGTAGCTGCGGGCTTCTTTGCGCCACCATCAGTGCAATCACACCGGTGCCTGTGCCGAGGTCCAAGGCATATTGGTCTTCCGGCAGCAATGTAACGGCAGCGCCAAGCAGGACAGCATCCGTGCCCACCTTAAGCGCAGAGCGCACATTGCTCACGCTAAATTGCTTAAATCTAAATGAAGAGTCCATCCTGCATTCTCACGCAACTATCGCACATCTGCGCAAGTTGCTCGTCGTGTGTGACCAGCACTATCGTCTGACCTTTGTCGCGCAGGTTAAAGAAGATATTATGAATTTCCTGTTTTGTGACAGAATCTAGATTTCCCGTCGGCTCATCTGCAAATAGTACTGCCGGGTCATTGATGAGAGCGCGGGCAATCGCTACTCTCTGCTGCTCGCCGCCGGAAAGTTCAGATGGCTTGTGGGATAGACGTTCTTCAAGTCCAAGTTGGCAGAGAAGCTTTTCTGCTTTGATTCTGGCCTCTTTTGCAGATGTTCCGGCAATGAGTGCTGGCATCATCGCATTTTCCAATGCGGTGAATTCTGGAAGCAGATGGTGTGCCTGGAAGACAAAGCCTAGTTTCTTACCTCTGAATAAAGAAATTTCATCTCCCTTGAGTTTAAGTACATCCACTCCATCAATAATGAGAGATCCTCTGTCTGGAGTTGATAGAGTACCAAGAATCTGAAGAAGGGTAGACTTGCCGGCACCCGATGCGCCGACAATAGCGATAATTTTTCCCTTTTCAACGGAGAAATTTATCCCTTTTAGAACCTGAAGTTGTCCAAAAGACTTAACAATATCTTGTGCTTGTATCATTATAAGTCCAAAATTAGTAAAAAACTTCAATAAAAATTTGCAGAACCAAAAAAGTAATGTATCTTTGCAATCCCAAATGAGGGATTTCGGGGTGTGGCGCAGTTGGCTAGCGCATCTGGTTTGGGACCAGAGGGTCCTGTGTTCGAGTCACAGTACCCCGACTTAATAAAAAACCTGCTGATTTTTCAGCAGGTTTTTTTGTCTTTTTGCTCAAAGCGCGATATAATTGACAAAAATGGTTGGTAAAACCGCTGTAACTTGATTATATTCATACACTTACATAAATTAGATGAAAACGGTTTCATCTAATGAGTGATAATCCAAAAATAAGAAGGCGTTTACGCTGCCCCAGTTGTGGGTCTTTAGACGCTTTAAAATGGGGCGTTCGCAATGGCGTCTAGCGCTATAAGTGCAGGAACTGTCAATCCCTATTTTCTGCCAGACGCAAGGAAATCTCCAAATCAAACAGGTTCATCTGGTTCAAGAAGTGGGTCTTAGGAAAGATGACAGTTGAAGACATAGCCG
>JAFNUQ010000233.1 GCA_017383945.1 Bacteroidales bacterium
AAGGCGATCCATCATCCATAGGAAATCAAAACCAAACTTCTGACCATAACGCTTGGCATACCACCACATTGCGACTAGCAACGCAATAGCACCTCCGTGACTCGCAAGGCCACCTTTCCACGGCATAAAGATCTCAAGGAAGCCCTTCCAAGACCCAAGATAATAGTCCGGCTGATAGAAAAGGCAGTGTCCCAATCTTGCACCTACAAGCGTGGCAATTATCAATGTAACCAAGAGAGAATCCAAATAGCTGAGATCCATCTTCTCTCTCTTGCTGAACCACTTGAAGATATACCATCCGATTATAAATCCTGACATAAACAGCAAAGAGTACCATCTTAACTCAAGAGGTCCAAGATGGATCAAGACAGGATCAGGATTCCAATTAATAGCCAAAAGATTTAACATGTGCGATATTTACATAGATAGGTCGCCCACGAGAGGCGACCTAATATTGATATTTTAAAGATATTACTCTCTAATAGCTGCGATACCTGGGAGCTCCTTACCCTCAAGAGCCTCAAGCATTGCGCCACCACCTGTAGATACGTAGCTGACTTTCTTAGCATAACCCATCTGAGTTACAGCTGCTACAGAGTCACCACCACCTACGAGTGAGTAAGCACCAGCCTCAGTTGCCTGAGCAAGAATCTCAGCAATCTTGAGTGTACCCTTTGCAAATGTAGGCATCTCAAATACACCTACAGGACCATTCCAAAGGATAGTCTTTGAGTTAAGAAGGATCTCCTTCCAAGTCTCGAGAGAAGCCTCACCAGCGTCCATACCTTCCCAACCCTCTGGGATTTCAAATGAAGGAACAACCTGAGTATTGGCATCGTTAGAGAAACCGTCAGCAACAACAGTCTCAGTTGAGAGAGAGATGTTTACACCCTTCTACTTTGCCTGAGCAAGAATCTCAAGAGCCTGTGGCATCAAATCATCCTCGTGAAGTGAAGTACCGATCTGACCACCCTGTGCCTTGATGAAAGTATAACCCATACCACCACCGATAATGAGGTTATCAACCTTGTCAAGCATATTTACGAGCACTGCAAGCTTTGATGAAACCTTAGAACCGCCGATAATAGCAGTAAATGGATGCTGAGCGTTCTTGAGGACATTGTCAATAGCCTTGATCTCACCCTCCATGAGGTAACCAAACATCTTATCCTCTGGGAAATATTTTGCGATGAGGGCTGTTGAAGCGTGAGCACGGTGAGCTGTACCAAATGCGTCATTGATATAACAATCAGCATAAGAAGCAAGAGTCTTCACAAACTCCTTCTGGCTTTCCTTAACAGCTGCCTTAGCTGCCTTCTTCTCCTCGTCTGTTGCATCTGCTGCAAGTCCGCGTGGTTTGCCTTCCTCCTCTGCATAGTAACGAAGGTTCTCAAGGAGAAGAGCCTCGCCTGGTTTGAGCTCAGCAACCTCAGCCTGAGCCTTCTGGCAATCAGCTACAAACTTTACAGGTACGCCAAGGCACTCTGACACGTGTGCTACGATGTGCTTGAGAGAGAATTTTGCATCTACTCCCTTTGGACGACCAAGGTGAGACATAATGATGAGGCTACCGCCACCAGCGAGTACCTTCTTGAGAGTAGGGATGGCTGCACGGATGCGAGTGTCATCTGTAATCTCAAAGTTTTCATTTAGAGGCACGTTGAAATCTACGCGCACGATGGCTTTCTTGCCAGCGAAATTGTAAGAGTCAATAAACTGCTGCATAATATAATATGAAGTTATAATTTTCAATCACGCAAATTTAGCAATTTTATCAATATCTTTGCACTTTAATTATAAGCTTTTGACGGCTTAATCAATTTTGTCAGAAAATGGTACAGTACCCCGATAAACAATGGAAGGATTATGAGCTTCTTGATAGCGGAAACGGCGAGAAGCTAGAAAGATTTGGTTCCTATGTGCTTGCACGTCCAGAGCCTAAAGCTCTATGGAACAAAAGCATGTCTGAGGCTCAATGGCACAAGCTCTGCCATACAAGCTTCACTCCTGGCGCAGGCTTCGGCAAGGCAGGAAAAGAAGACAGCGGCACCTGGAACCGTCACAAGAAGATGGACGACCAGTGGTTTATCGACTACACCAACTCTGACGGCCTCAAGATGAAGCTTCGCCTGGGCTTGACCTCGTTCAAGCACGTCGGCGTATTCCCGGAGCAAGCCTCAAACTGGGATTTCATCTACCGCAAGACACAAGAGCTCAAGAAGTTGGGCAAGACGCCCCGAGTGCTCAATCTGTTTGCCTACACAGGAGGCGCTTCTCTAGCGGCCAAGGCTGCCGGAGCAGACGTAACGCATCTGGATTCGGTGCGTCAGGTAGTGACATGGGCAAGGGGAAATATGGAAAATTCGCGTCTTGACGGCATCCGCTGGGTGGTTGAGGACGCGATGAAATTTGCCAAGCGCGAAGCCAAGCGCGGCAAGCGCTACGACGGTATCATCCTTGACCCTCCTGCCTACGGACACGGCCCGGACGGCGAGAAATGGAAGCTTGACGAATGTCTGTTTGATATGCTGAAGTGCGTGGGAGAGATCCTCGAGCCGGAGAATTCGTTTATGGTGCTCAATCTCTATTCCAACGGCTACTCTGCCCTTCTGGGTGAAACAGTAGTGAAGCAGGCAATGGGCAGCAAGGGTAAAATGCAAAGCGGAGAGCTTGCCCTGATTGACTCATTTGGCAAAGCCCTCCCGCTTTCTATTGTTGTGCGTCTTGAGCGCTAGCTCTTCTCTGACGCAATTTCTATCATCTGCACAAAGGTATCGGTGACTTCCTTGGCCAGGTCGCCGTCACCGGCTTTTTCCATCACGTCAGCAAGGAAGTAGATGTAGTTGCCCACGAGTTCAAACTCCTCAGGAGCCCAATCATAGAACTCGATATAGAACTTTGCACTCACCAGCAACTCAAGGCTGAGGTCCAAAGCGAGTTCGCGTGCCTTTGTCTTCTGGTCAAGCTTATAGTAGTTCTCCACCATATTGACAACCATAAAGTTCTGTCCGGAGAATCCAAGCGGCACTGCCTCAAGAGGATAATGCTGCATAACCTCAAGACCACGGTCAAGCATTTCAAGGGCGCGGTCATTCTGACCCTCGCGCATAAAGACATTGCTGCAGTTTACAAACATACCTCTGAGCGACAGCAGACCGAGGTAAGTATACTGATTCTGATAATCAATGAAATAGTTGTCTGCAGACACTGCGTCAAACTTATACACCTGAGTCATCTTGCGATACAGCTCTTCCGGATCTACAAATCCCGGCTCAGTGCTGGTAGTCTTATTCTTGATCGGAATAAACTTGAATGAGAAGCCTTCGTAGGTGAGATATTCCTTAATGCCGATATTTATATCTCCACCCATATTGAGCAGGTGCAGAGGCCTGTCCCACTCATAGTTTGAGAGCAGGTCAAGCATAAAGAGCTCAGGCTTAGTGATATAGTCCTTATCCTTGGAGATTGTAAAGATGATCTCATCCGGAATCTGACTCTCATACTTTGCATCAAGAATACCATATTTGATGACATTCTCCTTATTTACAGGAATCGAAATCTTTCTTGAAGCTATATAATCCACCTTGCGTCCGCTTGTCATCGGAGCCTTGACATCCGGATGTCTGAAAAGCATCATCAAATCGTCGATGCTCATCACCATCTCACGGGTGTCATAGATAGGAATCATCTCGTTGTTTCCATAGAGATACTGCTTGTGCTCGACGCTGATATCCAGTGGTGCAGACTCATTGACAGCATACCTCATCTGGTCGATGTGCCAATCCGTACCGAGGAGCGAAGTATTGCAGATGCGGACATCAGTGCGGACATTTTCTACTTCCTGTGCATACCAGAGCGGGAATGTATCGTTATCGCCGTGAGTCACCAGAATGCCATGCTCACCCACAGAATTCAGATAGTTGCGGGCCATCTCCACTGCTGTGCGACGGTTGCTTCTATCGTGATCATCCCAGTTCTCAGATGCCATCAAGGTAGGAACACCAAGACAGAAAACAGAGACAGCCAAAGCACACACAACCGGAGCTTTATCCTTGAGAAGTTTCTTTACCAAGCTATAGATAGCGGCTACCGCCATACCTATCCACGCGCTGAAGAAGTAGAAGGAACCGGCATAGGCATAGTCTCGCTCTCTCACCTGGAATGGAGGCTGATTCAAGTAAAGCACAATCGCGATACCCGTCATGAAGAACATCAGGAAGGTGAGCCAGCAGCCTCTCTTATCCCTGTCAAACTGGAAGAAAAGTCCCAAAAGACCAAGAAGCAGTGGCAGGAAATAGTAATGATTCTTGCCCTTATCCTCAGTCAATGGAGCAGGACCATCTGACTGATCACCAAGTCGATAGTCATCAATAAACTTAACACCACTCTCCCAGTTTCCGTGGAAAATATCTCCCGGATTTGGTGCGTGGACCTGATTCTGGCGACCAACAAAATTCCACATAAAGTAGCGCCAGTACATCCAGTTCAACTGATAGTCAAAGAAATATAACAAGTTTGCACCCATTGTCGGCTTCGGTGTATAGTTGGCATCAATAAGCTTTCCCTTGCCATTGGTGTAGGCCTCATAGAATTCTTCATTGCTTCCATCGGCGCTAGAATACCACATACGAGGGAAAATCATCTTTCCTTCCGACTCATACTTTGGCTTTATCGGGCCTTCCACCTTCTTGTATTTACCATCAAGAGGCGCCCAATATTTGCTTGTTTCCAACTCATAAGGAGCATCATAGTACTGTCCATAAAGAAGTGGAGAGGAACCATACTGCTCACGAGAGAGGTATCTCACAAGAGTAAAGGCATTATCCGGCTGATACTCGTTGGTTGGAGTCTTGGCGCACGAGCGGATTATATCAATACTGAACACCGAGAAACCGATGATGATTGTAGTAAAGCAAAGTAAAACTGTATTTACAAATACTTTCTTCTTTTTCAGGCTTGCAAACAATCCCCAGAAACAGAGTCCGAGCAAGGCAACCATAAAGAAGGCAGCTCCGCTGTTGTATGGAAGTCCAAGAACATTTACAAAGAAAAGGTCTACATAGGCTGCAGCCTTAGGAAGATATGGAATAATCAAGAAGAGTATGATACCCAGTATCACCACACCCACGAGGAAAATCTTCAATAACTCCTTTACACTAAATGCCTTATCCTCTCTCATCCTGTAGTAATAAACAAACACGAGAGCCGGAATTGCGAGGAGGTTCAACAGATGCACGCCGATGCTCAGACCCATCATAAATGCAATCAGCACGATCCAACGATTGGCAAACGGCTTGTCAGCGCAATCATACCACATCGTCATTGCCCAGAAGACAACAGCAGTGAAGAGAGAAGACATCGCATAGACTTCACCCTCGACAGCAGAGAACCAGAATGTATCAGAGAAGGTGTATGCCAATGCGCCCACGATGCCGGAACCCATAATGACAATTGCGTCAGCAAGCGAATATTCACCGCCCTCACCACGAGTCACAACACGCTTGACGAGCCACACGATAGTGAGATATAGGAAGAATATTGTGAGAGCCGAGCAGAGCGCACTCATCGCGTTGACGAGCACCGCTGCATGCATATTATCTCCAAACAGGGTGAATATGCGCGCAAAAAGCTGGAAGACAGGGTTTCCAGGAGGGTGACCAACTTCCAACTTATATGATGATGCGATAAACTCGCCGCAATCCCAAAAAGACGCAGTAGGCTCCATCGTGAGAAGATATGTCACAAGCGAAATCACAAAGACCGCAAGTGCGCTGAGCCTATGATACAAAGTAAATTTCTTCTGATTCATAACCTACAAAGTTAAGCAGAATCGCTATCTTTGCAAAAATTACTCCATTTATGGCAGAACAGGACTGGAAAAAACGATTAGGAGTGGTATATTCTACCAATCCGGATTTTAATTATCAGACAGAAGAGGTTCAACAGGAAGAGACTCTGCCTGCTGAAAAACAGAAGCTCATCGTAAAGATTGACCGTCGCCACAGAGCCGGCAAACAAGTAACCCTGATCGAAGGATTTGTGGGCAATAGCGACGATCTCTCAGCCCTAGCAAAGATTTTAAAAACCAGATGCGGCGTGGGCGGCACAGCGAAGGATGGAGAAATTACGATTCAGGGTGACCACAGAGACAAAGTAGTGGCGCTGCTCTGCGAGATGGGTTATAAGGCAAAAAGAGGCAACTGATGGAAATGGCGTGGGCGGACATACTCACCAACAAAATACTTGTTGTGGTGTCTGTAGCTTTGTTCTTGATCCAATTCAAGAACATTTACAGGCTCATGCCTCAGCTCATATACAGCCTTGACCGGCCAAAAGGCGGACTTGGGTTTGAATACAATGTGAGCACATCCCGTCTGCGCAACCAGATTGCACTTTGCTGCATTATCCCCATCGGTCTGATCATTGACAAATTCAATCTCTACTCACCATCCTTCTGGACCAATATCAGTAGCTCGTGGAGCGCGCTTGCAAGCATCGCCCTCTTGTGTGCGTTCGGCATATTGCGACTGATCCTGCACAGCGTTGTTTCGCCCAAGAATTCTGATTCGCTCAAGCGCTCTGCTCTCAGGAGAGGACCCTACAGTTTCCTCATCGTTTTGACGATTTTAATGGTTTTCACCTGTTTTTTATTTAGTTTCATCGAAATTAGTTCTACCGCATCCAAACTCGTCTTTTTGATAGAGATTGGGCTTGTTTTTATACTGTATTTAATGAGGAATATGCAGATTTTGAGCTCTTTTTGCTCATTTTTGCAAGCTTTTTTGTATCTTTGCGCCCTTGAAATTACGCCAATAGCGATTTTAGTTGTTAGTGCGATATATTTATAGAGGTTTTGAAAATGAAGATACTTATATCACAGACAGTTCCGAGCAACATAGCTGCATTTGACCATATCAAAGAGAAATTCAATGCAAGCATCGAGTTTAATCCACTTTACAAAATAGAAGCTTTAAGTTCAAAGGAGTTCAGAACTCAAAGGATCAATCTTCCGGATTATACGGCTGTCGTCTTCTCATCAAGACTTGCTATTGATGCATACTTCAAGCTTGCAGAAGAAATGAGATTCAAAGTCCCTGAGACCATGAAGTACTTCTGCACCACTGAAGCTGTCGCAATGTACCTCCAGAAGCACATCGTATATCGCAAGAGAAAGATCTTCTACGGCACCGGCACTCCAGATTCTGTTGCATCATTGATTACTGCAAAGCACAAAGACGAGAAATTCCTCATCACTATTGCTGCAGGATCAAACCACACGCCACTCACATCTCTCTTTGAGAAAGCCGGTCTAGACTACACTGTCGGTACTATGGTGAAGCCAGTTTCTTGTGACATCAAAGGACTTGACATCGCATCTTATGACTTGATCGTAATGCTCAATCCATCAGATGTCGTGTCTCTTTATGAGAACTTCCCAGAGTACACTCAAGGCAACACAAAATTTATCTCTTTCGGCAAGAGCATCGTCAAGGCTATGCATGACGCCGGACTTGAGATTTCAGTAGAGGCCCCAACTCCACAGATTCCATCTGTAGCTATGGCCATAGAATCCTTCTTGAAATCCAACTAACTCAATATGACCCCTTCTCAAGCCAACACTCTTCCCAAGGAGCAGAGGCTTCACGGAAAGACAAAGATTTCAAAACTCATTTCTTCGGGGAAGTGGGGCAGCACTGAGCACCTCAAATACTGCTGGCTCAAGAATTCGGAAGCATGCCCGACACGTATAATGGTATCGGTATCCAAGAAGTTTTTTAAACGCGCGGTCAAACGCAATCTGCTGAAAAGACGCATTCGCGAAGCATATCGCACACAAAAAGACCTTCTTCCGGAGCTCTGTGGCATCAATATCCTTTTCTCTTATTCCTGCAAGGATGTTCTTGACTATTCTATTATCCGCACAGAGGTAGCAGAAATCCTATCCAGGCTTTCTAAAAAGCTGTAGGATATGAACTTAGCCAAGATCATCAAGAAAGCGCTCAGCTTTCCTTTTATCCTTTTAATCAAGTTTTACCAAGTCTGCATCTCCCCTCTCAAGGGCCACCCGACTTGTAGATTTACTCCGACGTGCTCACAATACGCCCTCGAGGCCTTCCGCAAACACGGGCCTTTCAAGGGATTGTATCTAAGTGTAAAAAGGATACTCCGCTGCCATCCTTGGGGCGGAAGCGGCTATGATCCTGTACCCTAAGAGTCAAGCTTCAGCACAGCCATAAACGCGCTCTGCGGCACTTGAACCGAGCCAATCTGACGCATTCGCTTTTTACCCTCCTTCTGCTTTTCAAGGAGTTTGCGCTTTCTGGAAACGTCACCACCATAACACTTTGCGGTCACGTCCTTGCGCAGCTGCTTCACTGTCTCGCGCGCAATGATCTTTGCACCGATTGCTGCCTGAACAGGGATATCAAACTGCTGACGAGGGATCAGATCCTTGAGCTTCTCGCACATACGGCGACCGAAGTGGTAGGCGTTATCCTCGTGAATGAGAGTTGACAATGCATCGGCGGGCTCGCCATTGAGCAGAATATCCAGACGCACAAGCTTCGACGGACGGAACGAAGTCACGTGGTAGTCAAAGGAAGCATATCCCTTTGAGATAGTCTTGAGCTTATCATAGAAGTCAAAGACAATCTCCGCAAGTGGCATATCGTAGGTGAGCTCAACTCTCTCAGCTGTAATATAATGCTGAGACACAAGAGTTCCACGACGATCCAGGCAGAGCTTCATGATAGGACCGAAGAACTCTGTCTTGGAGATAATCTGAGCACGGATATATGGTTCCTCAATATGGTCGATGAGAGTAGGTGCAGGGAGCCCTGACGGGTTATGGACATCTATCACTTCGTCTTGAGTAGTATAAACCTTATATGACACGTTTGGAACGGTAGTGATCACATCCATATCAAACTCTCTGAAGAGTCTTTCCTGAACGATTTCAAGGTGGAGAAGTCCAAGGAATCCGCAGCGGAAACCAGAACCCAGCGCAAGCGAACTCTCTGGTTCATAGACAAATGAAGCATCATTGAGCTGGAATTTCTCGAGCACAGCTCTCAACTCCTCAAACTTATCTGCCTGTACCGGATAAAGACCTGCAAACACCATCGGCTTAACTTCCTCAAAACCTGCGATGGCCTTTGAACAAGGATTCTCGACATGCGTAATAGTATCACCCACTTTTACCTCTGCAGCGCTCTTGATACCGGTGATGACATAACCCACATCACCACAGCCGACGGATTGACCGGGCACCAGTTTCATCTTGAGACATCCTACCTCCTCTACCTCATATTCCATTCCGGTCGCAAAGAATTTGACCTTATCGCCTTTGCGAATGCTGCCGTTCTTGATCTTGAAGTAGGCGATGACTCCTCGGAAAGAGTTGAATACCGAATCAAAGATCAAAGCCTGGAGAGGCGCGTCAGGGTCACCTTGCGGCGCAGGGATGCGCTCTACAATAGCATCAAGGATAGGGGCAACACCTTCGCCGGTGCGGGCTGAAACCTTGAACACATCTTCTGGAGAACATCCTATCAGGTCACAGACCTCGTCTGTCACGACATCGACCTGCGCAGAATCCATATCAATCTTATTGAGAACAGGAATAATCTCAAGTCCCTGATCTATAGCCATATATAGGTTAGAGATAGTCTGAGCCTGCACACCCTGAGTTGCATCAACAACCAGCAAAGCACCCTCACATGATGCAATGGAACGTGACACCTCGTAGGAGAAGTCGACGTGACCCGGGGTATCGATCAGGTTGAGTTTATAGGTCTCTCCCTGATAGCTATGCTGCATCTGGATTGCGTGGCTTTTGATTGTAATGCCCTTTTCCTTCTCAAGGTCCATATCGTCAAGAACCTGGTTCTGCATATCACGGGCCCCCAAAGTGCTTGTGAGCTCCAACAGTCTGTCAGCCAAAGTACTCTTGCCGTGATCGATATGTGCTATAATGCAAAAATTGCGGATATTCTTCATTGCCATAATCTTGGCAAATATAACTCATTTTTACTATATTTGTAAACTTTCATTTACTCTGAAATAACAACCTTTATAATATGGCAACAATCGAAGAACTCAAAAAGATTGCCTCACAGGTACGTAGAGACATCGTCAGGATGGTAACTACCGCCAAATCCGGCCACCCGGGAGGCTCTATGGGCATCACCGACGTGATGACCACTCTCTATTTCAATGAGATGCAGCACGATCCTAAGACTTGGACTCGCAGTGCTCACGGTCAGGACGTATTCCTGCTTTCTGCAGGTCACCTCGCTCCTGTTTATTATTCAGTTCTCGCTCGTGCTGGCTATTTCCCAATCAGCGAGCTCGGAACTCTCCGCAAGTTTGGTAGCCGTCTTCAGGGCCACCCTTGTGTAACTGATTCTCTCCCTGGCGTATTCAAGCCATCAGGTTCCCTCGGACAGGGCCTTTCTGTTGCTGCAGGTATCGCACTCGGCAAGAAGATGGACGGCGAGGACAATCGCGTATATTGCCTCTGTGGTGACGGCGAGAGCGAGGAAGGACAGATCTGGGAAGCTGGTATGTGGGCTGCTCACCATCAGGTGGACAACCTCATCGCATTTACAGACTGGAACGGTCAGCAGATCGATGGTCCAACCACAAGCATCACAGCTATTGAGGACCTCAGCGAGAAATGGGGCGCATTCGGTTGGGACGTCATCATCGCAGACGGTCACGATTTCCAGAGCATCCTTGACGCATTCCAGGTAGCTCACAATAAGAATGGCAAGCCTAAGATGATCCTCTTCAAGACCATTATGGGTCAGGGTGTTGATTTTATGGCTGGTACCCACGTATGGCATGGCAAGGCACCATCAGCAGATCAGTGTGCAGCTGCTATGACTCAGTTGGAAGAAACATTAGGAGATTACTAGTATGAAGAAGTATATTGACGCAGGTAAAGTTGATACCCGTAGTGGTTTCGGCGAGGGTCTCGTAATCGCAGGCCGCCAGGACGAGAGAGTGCTCGCACTCACAGCAGACCTTAAAGGCTCACTCAAGATGGATGCCTTTGCAAAGGAATTCCCAGAAAGATTTGTTCAGTGTGGTATCGCTGAGTCCAACATGGTAGGCGTAGCTGCAGGTCTTGCAATCACTGGAAAGGTTCCGTTCATCGGCTCATTTGCAGAGTTTGTAACTGGTCGCGTATACGATCAGCTCCGTCAGGAGGTTGCCTATGGCCACACAAATGTTAAGATCGCTTCTTCACACGCAGGTATCACTCTCGGTGAGGATGGTGCTACACACCAGACAATGGAGGACCTCGCTCTCATGCGCGCCCTTCCTGGTATGACAGTAATCGTTCCTTGTGACTACAACCAGACTAAGAACGCAACTATCGCTGCTGCAAAGTTTGATGGTCCTGTATATCTCCGTTTCGGTCGTCCTTCAGTTCCTAACTTCACTGGCGCTGATGAACCTTTTGAGATCGGTAAGGTTTACAACCTCAACGAGGGTACAGATGCTACTATCATCACTTGTGGTCACCTTGTATGGGAGGCTCTCCTTGCTGCCGAGGCTCTTGAGGCCAAGGGCATCAGCGTAGAGGTTCTCAACGTGGCTACTGTTAAGCCTCTCGACGCAAAGGCTATTGTTGAATCTGTAAAGAAGACAGGTTGCGCAGTAGTTGCTGAGGAGCACAATATGGCAGGTGGTCTCGGTGAGGCAGTAGCTGCAGTTCTCGCATGCGAGGCTCCAGCTCCGCTTGAGTTTGTCAATGGTAAGGACCTCTTCGGCCAGTCAGGTACTCCTGCTGAGCTCATGAAGGCTTATGGTCTTGACGCAGCTCACCTCGCAGAGGCAGTTGAAAAGGCTATCGCAAGAAAGTAATTTTTAACTCATAACAAAAAGTCCGGTCATTACGATCGGACTTTTTTTTGTTAGATATAAACAATGATGTAGTAGAGCATCACACCGCAACTGATTATCTTTATTCCAGAGCCTAGGAGGAAACCCAGGAAAGCACCCAGCGAAGACTTGATAGAGCTGCCGGTATCCTTCTTGGCATAGCAGTACTCTCCGATAAAAGCACCTATCAATGAGCACATTATCATTCCTATAGGAAGGGGTATTATCATCCCCGCAAAGAGTCCTATCATCGCTCCCCTGCTCGCATACTTAGATCCTCCTGTCACCTTGGTAAACCAAGCCGGCACAATATAATCAATCACCAGCACAACTACGGTAAGCGCTAGAAGAATGAGCATCAGACTCAAGCTCATCGGCTCTCCGTCAGCATTG
>JAFNUQ010000234.1 GCA_017383945.1 Bacteroidales bacterium
ACCGGGATCCTTGCCTCCGTGACCGGCATCTATAATAACAGTTTTCAGGCCCAAATTATCGGCCTGCACGTGTGCACAAAGCAACAACGATAGGAGTATACAAATTGTTGGTTTCAAAAAATAGTTCTATTTTTGTAGATTGTACGCAAATATAATAAATTTTCTCATACTTGAGGATAGTCAGAAACATAATCACCATCCTACTGCTCATCACACTTAACCTATGTGATCTGGACGCACAAAGCAGGAGACCTAGGCAGAGAGCCGGAGGCCAGGTCTATGGTATGAGGATTGAGAAGGAGGTGAAGGCTCCGGATTCGCTAGCGCTGGCACGCAGGGATTCGATTCGCCAGGTAGATTCTATCCGCAAGGCCGACTCAGTGGCTATGCTCGGCAAGAGTTCGCTTGAGAGACCGGCATTCTCCACTGCCAGCGATTCTATTATCGAAGTATTTAGCAATGGCCAGAGAAAGGTGTTTTATTACGGCGATGTGTCGGTGAAATACCTTGATATGGAGCTCAAAGCCGCCTACATGGAGTATGATATGAACTCTGGCATAGTCTACGCCAAGGGCGTATATGACTCCCTAGAAGGCGAATGGGTGGGTCGTCCGGAGATGCTCCAGGGAGAGAAGACCTACAATATGGAAGAGGTCAAGTATAACTTCAATACTCGCAAAGCGGTTATCAAGAATATGCTGACCAATGAAGCTGAAGGTATACTTCATGGTCAAAATATAAAGATGATGGATGACCAATCCATCAATATAACAAAGGGTAAATATACGGTCTGCGACCACGAGAATCCGCACTATTATATGGCATTGAGCAGTGCCAAGGTCATTCAGAACCCTAGTCAGAAGACCATCTTTGGCCCGGCAAATATCGTAATCGAAGACGTTTCCATCCCATTTATCGGACTTCCGTTTGGATTTATACCAGAACGCCCTGAAAGAGCTACAGGTCTGCTGATGCCGACATTTGGCGAAGAAGCAGCCCGTGGTTTTTATATGCGAGACTTGGGTATGTATTTTGTCTTCGGTGACCACCTTGACCTGTCTGTAACCGGAGACTACTATACACTCGGATCTTGGGGTATCGATATCAATAGCCGATATAGAGTAAACTACAAGTTCAACGGAGACTTCTCGTTTAACTACTCACACGACCAGACCGGAGAAAAAGGCACTCCTAACTTCTTTGAAACCAGTAACTTCGGTTTGAGATGGGCACACACTCAGGATGCTAAATCCCTTGGTGGCGCCAACTTCAGTGCATCAGTAAACTTCCAGAGTCCATCTAACAACAGATACAACTCGACTTCAGTAAATGAGGCGCTTCAGAATCAGATCAGTTCATCTATCTCATTTTCAAAGAACTGGAACGGACGATTTAACTTGAGCGTCAATGCTCTCCATAGCCAGAACTCGCGAGACTCATCATATACATTCCAGCTGCCAAATATCACTTTCTCAATGAGTACTATTTATCCATTCAAGCAGAAAAACCGAGTGGGTAAGGAAAAGTTCTATGAGAAAATATCATTTGGCTACAATACTACACTTCAGAACAAGATTAATTTCAAGGCTTCTGAGTTTGGTGAGATGAATCTGCTTGACAAGTTCCAGAACGGTATGACCCACAATTTCAATATCGGTCTACCAAACTTCCAGCTCTTCAAGTATATCAGCATCAACCCTTCTGTGAGCTATGGAATGAACTGGTTCTTCAGGAAAAACGAGTATGCCTATAATCCTGAAACCGACAAGGTTGAGAAACAAGAGAGCAGTCAGTTCAATACACTGGGTATAACTCAGAATTACTCTTTCAGCACCTCAATGAGTACACGAGTCTATGGTACGCTTAACTTCAAGAAGCATCGCAAACTTCAAGCTATCAGACACGTAATCTCCCCTTCTCTATCGCTCTCTCTCAGTCCGGAACAAGGAACATATGCCAATGGTTGGCGCACACTGCAGTATACAGATGCCTCAGGCAAAGATCAGGAATATCAGTATAACATCTATGCTGGACAGATGTATGCACCGCCAGGCAGAGGCAAATCAGCTACTGCATCATTGAGCATTGGAAACAATCTTGAGGCAAAGGTCAGAGACTATGCCGACACAACAGGAACCGGCACAAAGAAGGTGAAGCTCATTGATCAGCTC
>JAFNUQ010000235.1 GCA_017383945.1 Bacteroidales bacterium
GCCGTAACCCCCGCGGGTCTTAGGGCTTCTCCATTCGTCAAAAATCTCATCAACTACCATTATGCCCATCTCGTCGCAAAGGTCAAGTAGCTCAGGTGTAGGAGGATTGTGAGCTGTGCGGATCGCATTGACTCCGGCGCCCATCAGTATCTCGAGTTGTCTCTGGAGTGCGCGGTGATGCACGGCTGAGCCAATGCAGCCCAAATCGTGGTGCATACAGGCTCCAAGCAGCTTGACCACGCGTCCGTTGAGTAGGAATCCCTTGTCTGCATCCCACTCGGTCGTGCGCACACCAAAACGCGTCTGCACTCGGTCTACAACCTTGCCGTCAACCAGCAAATCAGTCTCTAGAGTATATAGATATGGGTCGTTTATGTCCCATAGACGTGGATTGGAAATCTTGAGAGCTTCATTGCCCTGGGCTTTGGCCACAGTTATGCCTCTTGCGTTGAGGATACGCTGCTTGATGACAGGCTCTCTGCCCTCTTCCATAGCTGTCTCTACGCTGACATTGACTACAGCCTCATTGCTTGAGATCTCAGGAGTGGTGATTTTTATGCCACCGTAGGCAATGCGGCTTGCATCGGTGCATACAAGTCTGACATTTCTATAGATACCGCTGCCTGTGTACCAACGTCCGCTTGGCTGAACGGAATGATCCACACGCACGGCAATCACGTTTTCCTGGCCCACTGGCTTGAGCATAGGAGTGATATCAATGTTAAATGACGAATATCCATATGGTCGTCCTCCGGCATATGTGCCGTTGACCCAGATGCTGCTGTTCATATAGATTCCGTCAAATTCTATTGCAACGCGTCCTGCTTCAGGTGTGCTGAAATGCTTGCGGTACCAGCCGATGCCGCCAGGGAGTGCGCCACCGTTGACGCCTGCCGGATGGGTAGGGGAGAATTCGCCTTCTATGCTCCAGTCGTGAGGAAGGTGGAGCTCTCTCCAGGAACTATCGTCAAATCCGGGTTCTGACCAAGAGGCGTCATCTCCGAGATTGAAGTTCCATCCAAAGTTGAAATCCTGTGTGGTGCGCACATCATTGCATCCTGCAAGGCATAGTGCGGCAAGGGTAGAAATAAAAATAAGACTTATGCGTTTCATGGTAAACGCAAATATAGTCAATAGATTATCAACTGCAAATAGCGTTCAGCTCAAGGTATTTTAAGTTTAGTGTCGAAGCAGACATTAATGGTTATTCATCCAACTCCTGCTATGTCTCTCAGGCGAAAAAAAAAGATTTATCTATTTATTTTAAAGAGCTTCGATCTGAGTAGGAGAGAGTCCTGTTGATGTGGCGATAATATCTACACTCACGCCGTTTAGCTTAAGAGCTTTGGCAACTTCGACCGCTTTACGCTTTTCTCCTTCGGAGCGACCCTTCTTCTCGCCGTTCTCGCGAGCGGTTTCAATCTCGTTTATGTAATCGTCTTGTGTAAACATTTCGCTGATATACTTTTCTCGTTTGTCTGGGTCAAATTTTGCAATCTCCGCTGCTTCAAAAAACCTCTTGAAGACTTCTTCCTGTAGCTCTGCAGGGAGCCTGTCCATCGACCCAATATTCTTTAGGCAGTAGCACCATTTTTCAACAATTGTTTTACACTCACTGAGCGGCTTGTTGAAATGACGCAACTCTACAAAGATAATTGAAATTGTTTCACATACGACTCTTCCCGTGTCTTTTT
The DNA here is from genome assembly GCA_017383945.1 of Bacteroidales bacterium. Classification (GTDB taxonomy): domain Bacteria; phylum Bacteroidota; class Bacteroidia; order Bacteroidales; family UBA932; genus Cryptobacteroides. Next base: position 1,695 of record JAFNUQ010000235.1, read on the forward strand.
CTCTGAACTCATAATAGAAA
>JAFNUQ010000236.1 GCA_017383945.1 Bacteroidales bacterium
CCAGTATCTTCAGATTATTTGCCTTGCACACCGCCAATGCATATTGATGCAGAAACTGCGAATCCGTCTTCAGGTGCACGACACCGCCCGGTTTGAGGAAGCGGCGGTAGCGTTCCAGAAACAGCGGAGAGCACAAGCGGGAGTTTTCACTGCGGAACTGCGGATCGGAAAAAGTCAGCCAGATCTCCCCCACTTCGCCTGGCGCAAAGAAGGCAGAAATGAGCTCGACCCTTGTGCGCAGGAATGCCACATTTGCGAGTTCGTGCTCGGTGGCATATTTGGCGCCTTTCCAAAGACGGGCGCCTTTAATATCCACTCCGATATAGTTGTTGTTGGGATTACGCTGCGAGAGATCTATAGTGTATTCGCCCTTTCCGCAACCGAGCTCAAGAACTATATTGCCTTCCGGTGCAGAACTTCCAGGGAACATCTTTTCTCTCCAATGGCCCTTGACCTCGTGATCACGTAAATTAAAGAAACCATCGGCAAGAAGCTCTTGTGACGAAGGCTGCAACAGGCATTTAAATGTCTGATTTTCCGCAAATTTGCGAAGCTTGTCGTGACCCATTATTTGTTGTTTTGACGAGGTTTATGGTGATTGTTGTTGCTCTTCTTCTTTTTCTTAGGGCGCTTCGGCTTGTCAAAGCGTGATATGCTGTCGTCTCCTACCGCTGAAACAAACTCAGGGGCTGCAGGGGTCATATCTGGTCGCAATGAATCCGGCTTGATGCCTTCACGGTTCATCTTCTGCACTCTACGCACCTCTTCTGCAGTGAGCGGATAGAGGTTGGCATCCGAAGACTTATCATAAGAGAAGTACATTGTTTCTTTGAGGATGTCTGTCTTGCGAAGATAGGCTAGACCATCTTCAAACTCCAACGGCTCACCCACACGTGGCAAGCGAGAAGATGCATCAAGGTAATTCTGAACCTCATAGTTAAGACAGCATTTGAGCTTACCGCACTGTCCTGCAAGCTTCTGTGGATTAAGAGAAAGATCCTGACAGCGAGCCGCTGAAGTCGAGATGCTCTTGAATGAAGAGATGTAGTTGGCACAACAGAGTTCTCGTCCACAGATGCCAATACCGCCGATGAGACCGGCCTCCTGGCGAGCTCCAATCTGCTTCATCTCGATGCGAATGCGGAATTCCTCTGCATAGACCTTGATGAGCTGACGGAAGTCCACTCGACCATCTGCAATATAGTAGAAGATAGCTTTTGATCCGTCTCCCTGGAACTCCACATCACCAATCTTCATCTCAAGTCCCATCTCCGCAGCTATCGCACGCGCCTTTATCATAGTCTCCTGCTCTCGAGCTATCGCATCTCTCCACTTCTGGATATCTGTCTGACGGGCTTTGCGATATATTTTCTTGAATTCAAAGTTATCCGGATTGATACCACGAGCCTTCATCTGACGGCCCACAATCGGGCCCTCAAGAGTCACGATACCAAGATCTAGGCCTGTGGTGGCCTCTACGATAACCATATCGCCCTGGCGAATATTCTGCACAGAGTCGTTGCGATATATTCCCTTGCGGGTATTTTTGAATCTCACTTCAAAGAGGCCCTTGTATGAGCCGTCCTGCGCATCCGCGAGCCAGTTGTGAACACCGAGCTTGCAGCAACCCGGGCGGTAGACATAGTGTGTCTCCGAGTTCTGCTCGTCGTGGGCAATCACGCAGCCTCTAAAGCAATCATATTGTATAGCGTCTTTATTGTTCATATATAATTATTTCCTGATTTCTAGGTAAAGCTTATCACAGACGTCCGTAAACAATATCTTCAAGTTGATATTTCTGTCGATAAGGTTGTGCGCTTTGTCAAGTATTGCAAGCGCTTTGCGAGGGAAGGTCTTGGGGCAAGCCGCTGCCCAAGATGCAACCTGAGGGTCCGCACTCACCAGCGAGCCCATCCCCTGCTGGATAAAAAAGATTTTTCTGCACTGCTCGGAAGCATATCTGCAGAAGGATTTGGCAGCCTCGCGGCTGAGAGTGGCCGGAGCTTCCGCGGCCTCCAGGGAGGCCAGCAGGTCGCCAGCGACCATTGCCGACATCAGGTCGGCAAAAAGCTCCGGCTGCTCAAACTCCCCACCCTGCACCATCTGCGCTCTCGGACTGACCCTGATGCGCTGACAGCGGGAAGATATTGTGGTAAGAACCTTCTCTGGCTTGTGTGTGATGAGCAAGAACTGCGTAAGCACCGGTGGTTCCTCTATTATTTTGAGAAGTTTATTTGCTGCCTCTGCATTCATCTTCTCCGGAAGATAAATCACCACAGTGCGGTAACCTCCCTCAAGCGCACTAAGAGACAAAACGTCCAGAAGGCGTCTAGCCTCAGAAACAGCAATCAAAGAGTTCTTACCCTCAATCTTAAGAGCTGTATTCAGCTCATTTTCAGTAAAATAGGGATTTTCTGCAGCGAGAGTTCTGAACTCTTTCAAATAGTTGACCGACAGGGCTGACGCCGCTGTAGGAAATATAAAATGTATATCCGGGTGGATGAGTTTTGTAATCTTATTACAAGAAGGACACGCGCCACAAGCGTCTTCTTCTGTCCTTGCTCCACAATAAAGGTATTTCAAGAAGGCCATGCACAAAGGAAAAGCTCCGCCACCATCCTCTTCGTGGAAAAGGATTGCATGCGGCACTCTGCCGGAATTAACCATCCCCGTCAGAGTAGCATTTAGTTCTTTATTTGCTAGGCCCGCAAAACTCATACTTGTCTAAATACATTAAAATCAGCAATCTGCATCAGGAAATTCTTAGCCTCTGACTCAGGGAAAATAGCCAATGCCGATTTTGCTCTTGCGATATAGGCATCAAGCTGCTCTGTAGCATACTTGATTCCTCCTCTCTCCTCAACAAAAGCTCTGATAATATCTACGTATTCCGGATGATCGGTGATGTTTCTCACCATTTCTCTGATTTCGCCCTCATTTTCCGCACCTTTGAGTGCGCCCAAGAGTGGCAAGGTTATCTTCTGCTCTTTCAGATCCACGCCAAGAGGCTTGCCGAGCTGGCTCGTACCTGCATAGTCAAGTATATCATCCTTTATCTGGAACGCTATTCCAAAACAAAGCGCATACTCTCTAGCGGCCTCACATAACTCCTCGCTAGCCCCCACAGACTCTGCAGCAGAAGCACCTGATGCCTCAAACAAAGAGGCAGTCTTGCCTTTGATGATCTTGTAATAATCTTCTTCCTGAGTATCAGCACTTCCTGCCTTTTCCATCTGCAACATTTCTCCCTCCGCTAGTGCACCGAGCGTGTTGCAGAAATATTTCACTACTCGTGGATTATTATCTGCGCTCATCACCATATTGACTGTGCGCGCAAGCCAGAAATCGCCCACAAGGACAGCCGCAGAAGGCCCCAAGATGGCAGAAATTGTAGGATTGCCTCTTCTTTGCTCACTCTCATCTGCCACATCGTCGTGGATAAGAGTCGCATTATGAAGCATCTCACAAGCAGCAGCATATCTGATGCTGTCGCTATTAGGAGTTCCTAGAGCTTTGGAAATCAGAAGGGACATCATCGGTCGCATCATCTTTCCCGAATGTGATATGATACCTTGATTGAGCTTGTTCAACAGGTCAACATCACTCTTTAGGCCTTCGTTTAGAACTGCCAACATATCGGTCCATGCGCTACCGAGTAGCTCTATTACTCCCTCTCTAGTCATATATTTACAAAAGCTTTGTGAGTTCTTCTACAGTTTCAGGAAATGCTATCATCTCGCGTGACTTCTGATCAAGCATTCCTGTCTCTACATAAACATCAAGTTGTTTTTTAAATGGCTCATAGAAACCGTCAATATTAAGAGCAATTACACGGCCAGCATACAAGCCCATCTTTGCAAGACAATATGTCTCAGCAAGTTCATCCATAGTGCCTATACCTCCCGGCAGAGCAATAGATATGCTGGTACCAGCTCTCATCAGCTCCTTGCGCTCTGACATTGTATCGGTCCAGGTGGTCTTTGTCAGTCTTGGATGTTCAAGACCTTTCATAAAACGAGGCACAACGCCCTCAACCTGCACGCCAGCGTCCGCAGCCTCATCGCTCACATGACGCATAGTACCCTTGATTGTACCGCCAGAGACTATATCATATCCAGCCAAACAAGCCGCACGGACCACTTTCCGTGCGACTTGATTGTACAAAGGATTAATATCTTCGCTGGCAGAGCAGAATATTAAAACTTTTCTGTCAGACATATAAATCAATTAAAAGAAGAATGCTACAGAAGCTGCAACACCATTACATTTTGTGCTCTCCATCTTGCCGGCAACAGCTTCAATGTCCTTAAAGCCATAAACCTCGCCCATATCCCAGAAATACTTCACAGAAACCTGAACATGTCTGAGCACTTCGGCACCTACACCAAGGCTCACACCATAATTGAGATTATTCTTAATATTATCCCAAGTCTTCTTCTCATCAAAGTCAAGGATATTGCTATAATCAATATCGAGTTTATTGGTAATAGCATAGCCCACATATGGCTCAACAAATCCATAAACTCTGGCGATAGGACCTAAGCCAAGACCAACCTGGAGCTGAACAGGTATTTCAATATAACCGGTCTCTGCCTCCATCTCAAAGTCCTTTACACCTGCAAGATCTTTAACCTGGGTACCCTTGACATTGTAAAGAATAGCAGGTTGAATAGTCACGAGGTTGCCAAGGCCCATCTTGTATGCAACACCGATGTGATACTGATTGATATTTTCTACATCAGCCACAGCAGCCTCCCAGTCTGTTTTTGAAGATGTGAGACCAGCCATAACACCAATCTGTGCTTGTGCGCTATAGGCAACAAAAATTGCAGCGATAACAATAATGAATTTTTTCATAAGAGTGATAATTTAAATTAGGGATTCAATTTTTGCAATAATGTCAGCCTTAGATACAACACCTACGGTTCTATCAGCAAGCTGACCATCCTTAAAGTAAAGGAGAGTCGGGATGTTGCGGATGCCATAGGTCATAGCGATATTCTCACAATCATCCACGTTGCACTTTGCTACGATAGCCTTACCTTCCATTTCAGCTGCAACCTCATCTACAGTTGGTGCAAGCACTCGGCAAGGACCACACCAAGTAGCCCAAAAATCTATAACTACAGGAAGTCCAGAAGCGAGGACCTCTGCTACATTTGCTTCAGTAATAACATGTGCCATAATTTCAAAATTTTATTATGTTCAAATATATAAAAAATATCCGCCACAATACTACCAGTGGCGGATACAAAGATAACAAATTAATAAAAAGTTTCAATACCCCAGACAAAGGCTCTGAGTCCTAAATCAGGCGATTCTTCATCCTTAGCTTTTATATCTGCAAGGAGTTTCTCTACCTTATCATCCTTAACCATTGTCAAGATCGCATGGTTGGTCTCTGGCCAGGCGTGATTGTCCATATGTGGTCTGCCATTGAAACCACCCTTGCCGGATACATCTTCCCAGCGGGTAAAGCCTCTTTGTCCGTTGGCCGCAAGGAGTTCCATAATCTCCTCATTATAGGCCTGATTGTATACTATAAATATTGCTTTCATACTATTTTGCGCTTAACTTCTTCTGCTTCTTTCTCTCCTGTCTATATGCTATAGAGCAATACAATGTAGGGATAAACACCAGAGTTACGATAGTAGAAACGGTAAGACCCCAACAAGCTGTGATACCCAGCGATTTCCAGAGTTCAGAGCCTTCTCCTGTACCCATAGCCATAGGAAGCATACCGAGTACTGTTGTGAGTGTAGTCATCAAGATAGGACGAAGACGGCTCTTTGCGGCAGTTGTAGCAGCATCACGGATATTCATACCTCTCTCACGGCACAAGATAGTATAGTCTATGAGCACAATACCGTTTTTCACAACGATACCCACAAGGATGATGATACCGATGATAGACATTATACCGAGAGCGTTGCCGGTCACACTCAGACCGATTACCACACCAAGAAGTGCAAACGGAACTGAGAACATGATCACAAACGGACTGCTGAATGACTCAAACTGGGATGCCATCACCATATATACAAGCATGATCATCAAGAGGATAAGGATGAGCATCTCAGAGAACATCTCCTGCTGGTCTTCGTAATCACCCGCAATGACAGTTGAAATGCCTGAAGGGATAGATGTGCTGTTGATAATACCATCCGCAGCAGCAACTGCATCACTCAAGGCTGCAGTATTGGCCACGATACCGTTGATGGTAATCACACGCTCGCGGTCCTTGCGCTCGATGGTTGGTGGCACAAGCGTCTCCTTAAATGTGCCGAGCTCCTTCATTCGCACCTGCTGGCCATAGGCATTGGTGATCGAGATATTCTCCATATCCTCAAGGCTCTGCCTGAATTCCGGAGCATATCTCACGCGAATATTGTATTCCTCACCATCCTCACGGTAGAATGACGCGATAGTTCCGCTCATTGCGGCGCTAAATGCAGAACCGGCTGTGGTTGAATTAAGGCCGTTGAGCGCGAGTTTTGTGCGATCAAAGTCAAGCTGGAATTCAGGAGTATACTCATCACGGCTCAGAGTAACCTCCGCAAATGCAGGGTCCTGGAGCATCTGATCGCGAAGCTGTCTCGCAACCGCATCTGTCTCCTCAAAGCTGTATCCATAAACCTCAAGCTTAACTATTGAGGCTCCGCCCATACCGCCACCTTCGGTCACCATTGCCTTTCTGATCTCAGGATACTGTCCTACAACAGCTCTGACAACATCGGCAATCTCACCTGATGTCCTCTCGCGGGTGCTGCTGGTACCGATGTTCATATTCATTGAAATCAGGTGGGTACCATTGTTCTGCATAGATGCAAACGCATTGTCAGAATCCGCCTGACCAAATGTAGCATTGAGCACTTCGATTTCAGGCACTGCAGCTACGATATCATCATACACTACTCTATAGAAATCGCGCGTGACATCCTGAGCTGTACCACGAGGAAGCTCAATTGTGATTGACAGTCTATCAGAGTCTCCTCGAGGGAAATACTCTGTCTTCACACCAGGAAGCAGGAAGAAAAGGGTTACCGCAAGGGCGCCAAGGAAGCCGATGATAACAACCTTTCTTCTCTTGGTTGCCCAATGGATCACATGAGCATAACCTCTTGAAATCCAATTAATAAAACGGTTGATCGGAACAAATATCGCGTTGTATACCTTTCCGTGCTTGATGTTTACTCTCACAAAGCTTGCACAAAGCATTGGGACAAGAGTAAGAGCCGCAACGGTAGAGACAATCATAATGATGCTCACGATCCAACCCAACTGGCCAAACATGATACCTGCCATACCCTTGACCATGGTGAGCGGCATAAACACGCAAAGCATTGTCAAGGTAGATGCAATTACGGAAATTGCAACTTCCGATGTTCCGTGCACGGCGGCCTCCTTAGGCTTCTCTCCTCGCTCGAGGTGAGTTGTAATATTTTCAAGCACTACGATCGCATCATCCACAACCATACCGATTGCGATGGCAAGGGCCGACATAGACACGATATTAAGCGTATTACCCGTTGCAAAGAGATATACAAGAGAGGCAAGAAGCGATACCGGAATAGAGAGCACAATTACCGAAGTTGACTTCCAGTTGCCGAGGAAAACAAACACTACAAACATAACCACAAGGAATGTGATGATGATTGTCTCAAAGAGAGACTTGATTGTGTTGATGATTTCCCTTGAACCGTCGTTGATCATCGTAATCTCAATATCAGAAGGAAGATCCTTCTCAATCTTATTGAGAGCCTTCTTTACTCTATTGATTACATCAACGGTATTTGCGCCTGTCTGCTTCTGGATTACGATACGCGCAGAGCGGACTCCGTTGGTATATGACTCCTGCTCTCTCTCCTCTGAACCGTCGATAACTGTAGCAACATCTCTAAGATATACAGCAGAGCCATTTACATTGGCTACAACTATATCCAGAAGCTCAGACGGGTTAGAAAACTCCTTCTGCACACGGAGAGTATAGGTCTCTGTACCAAGGTCGATATATCCCGATGGAAGGTTTCTGTTTTCAGCTCCAATAACCTGCGCTAACACACTGAGGGACAAACCATAAGCCTCTAAGCGGTTAGGGTCGCAATAAACCTGAATCTCTCTGGTAGGAGCACCCGAAACTGAAACTGTTCCGACACCGGCAACACGTGCAAGCGGCGTCGCAACCTTATCATCAAGTATCTTGTTAAGACCCGCGATACTCTCTTCTGCAGTTGCAGAGAGCATCATAATCGGCATATCATCTGCACTGAACTTGAAGATGATAGGAAGCGTAGCTCCATCCGGCAAGACAGAGTTGACCATATCCAGTTTATCTCGGACATCATTGGTCGCTTCATCGATATCGGTTCCGTTCTCAAATACGAGAGACAAAATAGCTACATTTTCCTTTGACTGGGAGTTGAGCTCCTTAAGGTTCTGCACACCATTGAGGGAGTTCTCCAGGACTTTGGTAAGGTTGGTCTCAATATCAGATGCATTTGCACCCTGATATGAAGACATTACCATAATTGTATTGGCCTCAAATTCCGGGAACTGGGCGATGGAAATTCTACTCAAAGAGAAGATACCAAACACCGCAAAAGCGACGAAAACAAGTGACGTCGTTACCGGATTGTTGACCGCTGAACGATAGATACTCATATTTATGCTACCTCCACTTTATCACCAGCCTTGAGGGTAGTATTTCCACTGATTACTACAGTCTCACCTGGCTCAATGCCCGAAAGAATCTCCATCTTGTCACCGAAGTGGATACCCACAGTGACATTTCTAAGCTCAACGGTATTATCCGGAAGAAGGATATATACATTGCGCACACCTGAACCCTGCTGCTTGAGCACTGCTGTATCAGGAAGAACTATATTTTCTGCTGAGCCAAGGTTAATGGTAGTACGTGCATACATACCTGGGCGGAGCTTGCGGTCAAGGTTCTTAACCTGCACCTCAACTTTGAATGTGTGAGAAGTTGGGTCGATTACAGGATATACTCTGACTACTGTACCGGTAAAAGTCTCACCTGGAAGAGCATCTGCGGTCAATGTCACTACATTGCCTTTCTTGACTTTTGTATAGTCGGTCTCAGAAACCGGTACAAGAAGCTTTACAGGAGTAATCTGATAAAGTGTATAGATAGGAGAAGCCATCGCATACATATCACCTTTGTCATAGTTGCGGGCTGTGATGACACCGCTCACCGGAGCGCGGAGAATTGTATTTTCAAGAAGGTTCTCATAGCTTGACTTCGATACATTGTATGAGAGCTCGAGAGCATCAAGATCAGACTGAGAGATAGCACCCTCGCTAAACAGGGTTCTGATTCTCTCCAACTCCACCTCTTCGTTCTTGAGACGAAGGCGAGCCTGATTGAGCTGCATTGGATCAAGCTCTGCAAGGATCTGTCCTTCAGTCACAAAATCTCCGACCTCAACATTGAGTTTACGGATACGACCTGCTGTCTGACCAGTGATATTATTGATTACATTGGCCTGTATTGTACTTGAATAGGTCTGCTCATATACTACTACCTGCTTTTCAGCCTTGACTACACCTACCTTAGGGTCAGGCCTCTGCATTACGATTTCTTCCTCGTTTTTATTTCCACCCGCACAGCTGCTCAAAAGAGTAACAAGGGCAAACATTCCTAATACTAGTCTATTATTCATTACTATATGTTTTATTCAATTGAACATTTCCTTCTGCATCAATAAAATCAGCACCGAGTGTGCTTTCCAGTGTAGCCTTTGCGCTCACAAAATTATATACCGCCTGTGACACGGCAAGCTGAGCCTGAGTGAGTGCAAGCTGCGCATCGTTGAGGTCAGTGAGGGTATTGCGGCCGACAGCATAGGATTTCTCTGCGATATCGTAGGCCTTCTGTGCTGTTTCAAGAGCACTGCGAGCAGAATCATAGGTCTTGATAGCAGTCTGCATCTGATTGAGGGACTGACGGATACCTATTTTCAACTGACGCTCGGTTTCTTTAGTCTGGAGTTCAAGCTCACGAGACTGGACGCGCGACTGCTTGATAGCATGATATTTCTGACCACCTGAGAAGATTGGAATCGAGAGGCTCACGCCCACATAAGAGTGAGGAGTCCACTTGTATTGATCAAACTTAAAGTCGTTGGTCATCGCATTCATACTGTAAGAGAAGCTGACTGCAAGAGTCGGGAGGTAGGCATATTGCTGCATCTTGATTGCTGCTGCAAGTTGCTCTGCCTGGAGGCCCAACTGGCGGAGGGTAGAGTTATTCTCTAGAGAAAGACCCTCTGTCTCATTGAAATCATAAAGCATGTGCTCCGCATAATCAGACAGTGCACCTGCCACATCAATATTTTCATCAAGATCCACGCCCATCACAGCCTTGAGCTGCCAGAGCGAGAGTATCATTGAACTTTCTGCATTATAGAGGTTTGGAACGGCATTAGCCACTGTAGTCTTGGCTCTTGTAAGATCAAGTTCTGAGGCCTTCTGCGCGTTATATTTGCTCTGGGTGCGCTTGAGATTTTCTACTGCATTGTCATAAACAGACTCGTATACAGAATACAACTCTCTAGCAAGAAGGCAAGAGAAGTAGGCCTGCTTTACCTGATTTACCATATCCAGACGAGAGCTGCGAGCCTTTTCTACAGCAATCTCCACATCCTGGTCTGAGATTTTCAGGCTCTGCCAGAGCTGCGCGCTTACGATAGGCATTGAAGCGCTGATGCCGGCATTCCAGGTATTCCATCTACCCACCTCGATTCCTCCGTCCATAGAAGGGGCAGCTGCAGCAGTAGCAGTCCCGTTGCCTGAAGAACTGCTTCCAGAGTCATTTCCGGAATTACCCGAGCCACCAGGAGCAGCACCACCGCCACCGAGAGCGCCCATATCAAAATCCATATACATCACCTGCTTCTTGAGGGTACGCTGGAACATACCGGAAGCACTGATCTGAGGAAAAAGTGCAGAATATGAACCTTTGCGAGCATATCCGGTGCGCTCGATCTCCATATCCGCTACTTTTACTGAGGTGTTTTCACTCAAAGCAATCTGCAAGGCCTGTTCAAGGGTTAAAATCTTAGGTGTCGAACTTGTGTCAACTGCCTGAGCCCAAGAAGCAAGACTGAATGCTGAAATAAAAAACAACAATAACGTAATCTTCTTCATACACTAAAAATTCTACTGGTATCACTCTATACGGATACCTCAAAATCGCCCTTTTGCTGCAAAAAACACACCAAAAGAGCGATTACTTATGTGGATTCGCCCACGAACCCTTCTTCTTCTTGAAAGAATAGGCAACAATCGCCACGCCAGCCACTACAAATGGAATAGACAGGAGCTGACCCATATTAAGAACCATAGTCTCCTCAAAACCTACCTGTGGTTCTTTGATAAATTCTATAAGGAAGCGCATTCCAAAACAGCCGATCAGGAAAGTTCCGAAGAAAAATCCCCTGTAAACCTTATCCAACTTGTGCTTATATGTCCAAACCAGACCAAGACCAAGCAGAAGATAAGACAGCGCTTCATAAATCTGCGTCGGATGCTTTGCAAGAGTCTCACCATTGCGCTCAAATACAAAGCCCCAAGGAAGATTGGTAACATCGCCATAAATCTCCGAGTTCATCAGATTTCCAAGTCGGATCATACATCCTGCAAAAGCCA
>JAFNUQ010000237.1 GCA_017383945.1 Bacteroidales bacterium
AATGGAAAAAATAAAAGATCTGGGATTTAAAATACCGAATTATTTAAAATAATAACCAAAATAGTAACCGCCTCATATGATTATATGGGGTGTTTTTTTATGAATGTTGGTGATTTACTATCTGCCGCTCAAGAGCGCCTGCTCTCAGGCATTAGCTCGCGGACAAACATCAATGTAGACTCGTTGTTGAGGGTATACGATGTTTATAGTCTGCTCGTGCCAAACCTGATCTATGATGACCAGACCACAAAGCTTGTGAGGGCAGAGTCAGAGCAAAGCGTTTCTCCTACCTCAGGTTTTGTTACCACAGGAAAGATTATTGTATCTAAAGGAGAACTCGTAACTGAGGAGATTGAGCAGATACTTGACTCATACAAGAGGGAGACTGAAGCCAATGTCGGCTATATTGGAACCCCATTTGCGATGATTGTGGGTAATATCCTCATTGCTGCTGCAATCGTTGTCTTGCTTTACTTTGTTATCCTCTTTAGTTGTAGACGCATCTTCAAGGATACCAGATATAACTATGTGTTGGTTGTATTTCTACTGACAGCTGCCGGGGCATTGCTTGCTACCAGGATGGGAGATGAGTTCCTTTATTTAGTTCCGTTTACTCTGCCTGCTGTGATGCTTCAGGCATTTATGAAACCTAAGGAGATCGCTCCGGTATACATAATATCATTGCTGCCGCTCTTGATTTTTGCTCACGACGGCCCTGCTTTGTTTGTTATGTTCCTGCTCGCTGGAATCGTGGGCATGTCCATCTTCAAATACTTCCAGAGAGGCTGGATGCAGTTTGTATCCGCCTTGATCACATTTGCAATGCTCGCTCTGCTTTATATAGGCTTCTCAGCTGCAGATGTGGTGGCTGGAGAGATGGGACAAAATATTGTCAGACTGTTGATTGGCTCACTTCTGACTGTTGCTGGTTATCCTCTCGTATACCTCTTTGAGCGAGTGTTTAACCTGGTGTCTAACTCTCGACTTCAGGAGCTTTGCAATACATCAAATCAGCTTGTGCGTCAGCTTGAGCAGAAGGCTCCTGGCACATTCCAGCACTCACTCCAGGTGATGAATATGGTTGATGCTGTTGCGAGGGCAATCGATGAGAATCCAGATATGCTCAGAGCAGCTGCCCTGTATCACGATATCGGCAAGATCAACAATCCTATGTGCTTTGTAGAAAATGAGTTCCTGCTCGGACAGGATGAGCATAAATATCATTCCGAGCTGTCTCCGCTACAGAGTGCACACGATATCATCAGACATGTTGAGGACGGTGTGATGATAGCCAAGAAGCACCGTCTGCCACAGCTTATAATAGACTTTATCGTCTCTCACCACGGAACTACAACTGTGAGGTATTTCTATGACAAGTTCCTCAAGGAAGGTGGTGATCCTGAGAGGATTCAGGAGTTTAGATATAATGGTAGAAAACCTAAGACCAAGTCTCAGATCATCCTTATGCTTTGTGACAGTATAGAGGCTGCATCTAGAACCCTGAAGGGAAATAACGATCCGGAGACATACTCGCGCTTTGTGGAGGGTATAGTTGCCGGTAAGATGCAGGAAGGACAGTTTGATGACGCTGAGATATCAATCAGCGAGCTCAATATAGTAAAAGAGACTTTGAAACAATACATCGCTCAACTCAATCACGAGCGCATCGCATATCCGAAATCAAAATTAAATAAAAGATAATTATGAAAGTACTACAGAACAAAATTGATGATCTTAATCTCGAGCTCACAGTGGAGCTTGAGGCTGCTGACTATGCAGAGATCGTGAGAAAGAAACTTGCAGACTGCCGTCGCAAGGCTGATTTTAAGGGATTCCGT
>JAFNUQ010000238.1 GCA_017383945.1 Bacteroidales bacterium
ATTTCTTGCCATACTCCAACATATTATTGTGGAGATAGATGGTTGCTACATTGTCGTGTACGATGACAGGGTGGAAGTGGAATGCGTCAGTAAAACCACCGATGATGGTGAGCTGGTACTCTGCAGGAGTAGGTTCTGCAGTGCCGGATGGAGTTCCGGGTACGGTGTTGCGGTTGGTAGCTACAAAACTGCGGCTATAATCATAAGGAACCTTAGTGTAATCACATTCAGGGCCATAGCTGCGAGATTTTGCAGGGCCGGCAGGAATGCTCATATCCAGACTGTCTACAAGCTCGTTTGTCTTGGCATCATATATCCTGATCCATCCTTGATTGCCCAGAGTTGGGTTTTCTGCAAATGTGAGGACAAGATGAGTGTCGGGATTGACTTTCTTTGCTCCTTGAGCAGGGGAAACTTCTACTCCCTCAATTGCCTTAGGAGCACAGCTGCTTAGCACGAGAGCCGCAGCTGCAATAATTGGTATCAGTCTCATATAGTAGTGGTTTATTTAATCGGATTCCAGCCGCGGAGTATATTCTCGCGAGTATATTCAGCTGCCTGCTCGTCAGTGAGTTGGCGTGACCAGCTCACGCGCTTGGAGATGTCTGCTCCCGGGCCGAAATTTTTATATTCGGCATAGAATGCAGTCTTCTCTCGCTCCGGATTGTTCCAGTTGTGCCATCCCTCAGGACGGATGTGGCTGCCTAGCTCGCACTCAAGATAAACCACGTTGGCGTAGTCTCTCCAAGGGCGGCCAAGCATCACCTTGGTAATACCTTGCTCTGCGGTGAAGCGGCAGTTTTTAAATACATAGCCAAACTTCTCGCCTTGCGAAGTGGATGCTGCAGTGATATAGCTATCTCTACGCGAATTTATCAGGCAGTTCTCAAAGAGCACTGTGCCGGGGCCGAAGATGAAGTCGGTAGTGCCTTCGATGTAGCAGTCGTAGTAGAAGCTGCGGCAGGTCTCGCCCTCATTGTTGTAGCGGCCGTAGGTGTAGATAGTGTCCTGATGAGCAATGATGCGGCAGCGGTGGAAGTAGATGCAGTCTCCGTTGGTCAGGAGTGCAACAGCTTGTCCTACAACTGGTCCTGGGCCGGCATCGTTGCGGATTGAGAGATCTTCAAATGTCACATTGCTTGCATCTACCATCACCGATGCGCTGCCTGTCGTGCCGATCTCGTCAGCCATATCAGGCCAGAGGTCGCGTGCTGCGTTGCTGTAGGTGAGGACAGTGTTGTTGGCGCCGCAACCCTTGATGATGAGGTTTCTCTTGCTTGCAGGGATGATGATGCGTTCTTTGTAAACGCCTGATTTGATCAGGATAGTTGTCGTATTGTTTCTGTAGTCTGGAACTGCATTGATAGCTTCCTGAACTGTGAGGTAATCGCCTCTGCCGTCTTTGTCAACGACGATGTCATACCTTACCAGATGCTTTGCAAGCTCTGGAATCTGAGCTTTGATCATACTACAAGCAATGTCACAGTTTCTGCGGGCACCACGGGCATTTGAGTGGGTGTTGTCTTGCTTTCCTGCAGGCATTGCTGCACAAGTGCCCGGCTCTACCCACATAAAATATGGTCTTGATGCAAGGTCTCCAGCTTTGCTAAGCCATTCGATCGTTGCGCTTTCCATATCAAGGAGGACTGTGCCTGTTTCCTTGGCGACAGCCTTCATGGCCTCTGGATATTCGCCAAGAGTCTCTGTGTCAAGGATATTGTTCTTGAAATGTCGTCTTGCTACCGAGGTGCAGAGAACAGGTGTAGCTCCGATCTCTCGTGCAGTGCGGATAAACATTCTCAGGTAATCCTGGTAGTCTGTCCAAGCTTCTGCGTATGTTCCTGTCTTTCCGACTTTCTGGTCATTGTGGGCAAACTGTATGAAGAGGTAGTCGCCTGCTCTCATATTTGCCTTGACTACATCCCATAGGCCCTGGTCAACAAAGCTTCTTGTGCTGCGGCCATTCTTTGCATAGTTGATGACTCTCACACTGTCGTCAAAGAAATTTTCCAGTACCATACCCCAGCCACGTTCAGGATTTCCATTGCTGATATCCTTGTCAGCCATTGTTGAGTCTCCGATTGTGTGGATGGTAAACTTTACAGAACTCTCCGGGACAGGAAGATTGAGGGTGTTGCCGGCTTCTGCGCGAAGCTTCTTAGGGATTGTTCTGGCAGGGAGGACTTCATAGCTGTATGGCATTACTACTTCGCCCTGATTCTTGAAGGAGAATCTCTCTCTGTAGATATTGTTTTTAAGGACCCAAGCCTTTGCGTCCTCTTCTGGCTTAAAGATGTTTTTGACACCTTTCTCAAAATAATTACCCTCGATCAGGAACTCCGAATCCCCAAGCGCATTGATGGCAGGGGCATAGTTTCCTGAGCAATCATAATAATTGTTGAGCAGGTGGATGGTGCCAAATCTGGCTACAGGCATACGGACTTCGCATCCTTCGCCCCAGATACAATATGCAAATGTAATGTTGAAGTTGTCGATCTGTGACGGATCTGCATTGTTTGTAATGAGGTTAGATGCCCTATGGTCGTAGGCTTTGTCGGTATATTGGAAGGTGCAATAACTGATTGTAATGAAATCAGATGCTCCATTGATGTCGAAGTTGCCGTCCATACCATCGGTAAAAGAACAATGGTCTACCCAGAAATGTTTTGATTTTCCGGAAATGGTCATAATATCTGCGCCACCGACGTCAATTGTTCCAGGTCCGTCAAATGCAATGTTGCGGATGATTATATTCTCGGATGCAGAGAAGGAGAATATGCCTGAGTTGCGGTAGGCTTCAGTGCTGTCACCGGTGTGATCTATGATAGTCTGTCTGGTGTTCTGCTCTCTTTCTTCTTTTACCTGAGCTCCGTTTGAGAGGGGACCGCCACCGCCCTGGTCAGACATTTGCTTTACGCCTTTTTTGTCAAGGATGGAGATAATCTCTTCAGTTACAGAGAATTGTGTGCGGATATGTGCATCATTGACACCAAGGAATGTTTTGTCCTGAAGTCCGCTGAAATTTATAGTTTTGGATACGATAAAATCACCTTTGCTGCCGTCAAAGACAATCACATCATAGTCTTTTACCGACTTGATGATGTCTGCTCTCATATCAAAGCCATTGCTTTGGAGTACTATGGTCTTGGCGGGGTTGCCTCCTGTCAGCTTGTAGTTTCCACCCTGCAGGGTCTGCATGATCGCCCATCCAAATGGTTCGTTGGTGTTGAATTTTCCTTCTGCATAAAGTCCTGAACAGATGATGCAAAGAAGGATTGATGTTATGATCCTTTTCATATTTTTTACGTTATTAGTTTTTACAATGTCGGCCCTGATTTTGAGCTTAGCAGGGTAGGGACTTGTTTGGCCGGGATAAGTTGATATTTGTATGGAACCTTGACTGAACCTTTGTCCTTCTCTGAGAAGCTCTCACTGAAGATATTTCCTTTAAAATTCCAGGCCTTGGCATCAGAATCCGCCTTGAATATCTTGCTCACTCCTGGCGCAAAATAGTTGTTTTCTATCAAGAACTCCGACTCTGCTTTTGCGCTGATAGCCGGATTCTGATTTCCTGCGCAATTGTAGTAGTTATTGAAAAGGTGGATTGTCCCATATCTGGCTACCGGCATTCGGAGATTGCATCCCTCGCCCCAGATGCAGTATGCAAATGTGATATTGTAGTTATCAATTTTATCTGCTTCTTTTCTGCTGGAGATGAGGTTTGAAGCTTTATGGTCATAGGCCTTTTCAGTATATCGGAAGATACAGTAGCTGATTGTGATAAAATCTGACCCGTCAGTTATGTCCAGGTTGCCATCCATACCGTCTGCAAAGCAGCAATGATCTACCCAGATATGATGAGAACCACCGCCGAGTGAAATCAAGTCAGCTCCGCTCACGTCAATGGGCCCAGGACCTTGAAAGGCGATATTTCTGATGATAAGGTTCTCACATGCAGATATTTTAAAGAGGCCGGCACTGCGCAGAGATTCGCTCAGATCGCCCGTATACTCAATCAGTGCTTTGCGCGTGTTGAACTCTCTTTCTTCTTTGACCTTCTGTCCGTTAATCAGTGTTCCACCACCGCCGGATGAAGACATATTCTTGACATTCAAGCTGTCAAGAATTGCAACAATCTCCTTGTTGGTGCTGAATTCCGTGCGGATTATTGCATTATTGACTCCCTTCAGGGTCTTGTTCTTGATGTCCTTAATATCAATCGCCTTGGAGATAATGAATTCGCCTTGCGAGCCGTCAAAAACTATAATATCATTGTTTCTGATGGCTTTCTTGATATCCTCTCTCATGTCACGACCATTGCTCTTAAGAACTACAGTTCTGCCTGAATCGCCGCCACCGCAGAGTTGGTAC
>JAFNUQ010000239.1 GCA_017383945.1 Bacteroidales bacterium
ATGGGATATATTTGATGATTGTTCCGAGTTTCAGCACTCCAAGCAGAATCATAAAGACTCCGGCGAGTAAGGTAGCAATCACCAGACCTTGCATTCCGTAGTTCTGGACAATATCATAAACTATTATGATGAATGCGCCGGTAGGGCCTCCGATCTGAACTCTACTGCCTCCAAATGCGGAGATGATAAATCCTGCGATGATAGCAGTAATAATACCTTTTTCTGGTGGAACGCCTGAGGCGATGGCAAATGCGATCGCGAGAGGTAGAGCAACGATGCCTACGATGATACCCGCCATAATGTCGGCGGTAAGAGTTTTCTTGTTGTAGGTTTTAAGCGTTGAAAATAATTTTGGTTTAAAAGTAAACGCTTTCATAATTAAAAATAATCACACTACACTAAAATATAAAATGAAAAAAGTTCTCGTAGAAGAGAACTTTTTCTTTTAGTAGCGGGAGGCGGATTCGAACCACCGACCTCCGGGTTATGAGCCCGACGAGCTACCAACTGCTCTATCCCGCGATGTTTGGACTGCAAAGATAGAGAAAAATTTTAATAATGCAAAAATTATTACAGCTTGATCTCGATATTTCTGTCGATTCTAGCAACTACAGTTGGTTCTGAAATCTCTTTAAAGGCTTTGACGATAGACACTTCCTCTTCAGTGCTCTGGCCGAGGAGACTCATTATTGCTTCAAGGGATGTCTGAGGCTTTGGATATGAAGTGATGTCCCAATTGTTGAGGTCTGGATCACCTGCGATAGATGCAGTGTAGTGGAGCGCATCCTCAAGGGTTCCGATTTCATCAACAAGGTCAATTCCAAGAGCGTCTGAGCCTGTCCATACGCGTCCCTGACCGACAGCGTCCACTTCTGCCTCGCTGATGCCACGACCTTCTGATACGGTGGCAAGGAAGAGTTTGTAGATATTGTCAATAGAGCGATACATATAGTTGTGCTCTGCATCATCAAATGGACGCATTCCGTTGAGCATATCACTATGCTTGTGAGAATTTACGCTCTCAATGTTGACGTGAGCGATGTTCTTGAGTGTTCCGGATACGTCTGGAATAAGACCAAATACACCGATTGAACCGGTAAGGGTAGTTTTGTTGGTGAAGATCTTGTCGCAGTTATTTGAAATCCAGTAGCCTCCAGAAGCAGCATAGCTACCATAAGAAGCAACGATAGGCTTAACTTCACCGAGGAGGTCAAGCTCGTGCTTGATCTTCTCAGAAGCAAGTACGCTGCCGCCAGGAGAATTTACTCTAAGAACCACAGCCTTTACGGTGCTGTCTCTTCTGGCTTTCTCAATGAGCTTTGCAAATCTGTCTCCGGCAATCTGTTTTGTGTCAGAACCATCGATGATTTCACCATCAGCATAGATGATTGCGATAGACTTGCTGGCTTTTGATGCAGGAGCCTTTGCTGCAGCATAATCTGCAAACGGAATCATCTTTACATCCTTGTAATCTTCTTTTACTGCAAGTACTGCAAGTTGATTCTGAAGCTGCTCTCTAGTATAAAGAGAATCCACCATACCGCATCTAAGGAAGTCCTCAGGAAGGTTGAGCTCAATATTGTTGATATATTTGTCGAGAGTCTCTACACTCATACCACGGCTTTCTGCAATCTCTCCGCTCATGCTTTCCCACATAGAATCTACGAGTCTTTGATACTGCTCGCGATTCTCTGCTGAAGAGCTTGAACGTGTATACATCTCACCGGCTGATTTGTATTTGCCATATCTGACAAGCTGCATATTGATGCCAAGACGTTTGAAGAGATCGCCAAGGAAAATCATCTGGCTTGACACGCCGGTTACCATAGCGCTTGCGCCCTGGTATGAAGTCATATAGATCTTATCAGCAACAGATGCGAGGTAATAGCTGCCTGTGCTAGGGCTCTCGGTATATGCGATAATTGGCTTGCCGCTGCTCTTGAATTTGCTCAGAGAAGCTCTCAACTCTTCAAGTGTAGTGCTGCTGGCCACGCTTCCGTCTGTAAGGAGGTAGATATACTTGACGGCTGGGTCGCTGGCTGCGGTGTTGATGGCATTGATGGCGTTCCAGAGACCGATAGTCTCAGTTGTGGTGCCGCCCGCCAGCATCTCCATAGGGTCAGATTCCTGCTGCTGCTCAGTAATATTGATAGCAGACATATCGATTTTGAGTACTCCTTCGGAAGGAATTGTAGGAGTGCTTTCACCTGCGGCAGCAATAGCACCGAATATTGCTCCGAAGAACATAATGACTACAACAAAAACGAGAAGAACTCCGCAAGCTGCAGCCAAAGTTGATTTTAAAAACGATTTCATATCAGATTGTTTTGTTATTATGCAATTGAATAGTTCTCACAAAATTACTAAATTTGCAAGATAATACAATATAAATGGCACAGAAACCTTCTATCCCAAAGGGCACGCGTGACTTCGGTCAGATTGAGATGGCCCAGCGAAATTACATATTCGATACAATTCGCAGCGTTTTCCGCAGTTATGGCTACAGCCAGATTGAAACTCCTGCAATGGAAAACCTCTCGACACTTTTAGGAAAGTATGGCGAGGAGGGAGATAAGCTCCTCTTCAGGATACTTAACTCAGGTGATGCGTTTGCAAAGGCAGACCCTAGCAAGCCTCTCACTCCGCAAGTGTGTGAGAAAGGTCTTAGGTATGATCTGACAGTACCTTTTGCTCGCTTTGTGGTGCAGCATCAGAACGAGCTCTCATTCCCATTTAAGAGATTCCAGATTCAACCGGTCTGGAGAGCTGACCGTCCTCAGATGGGACGTTACAGAGAGTTCTATCAGTGTGATG
>JAFNUQ010000240.1 GCA_017383945.1 Bacteroidales bacterium
ACAGGGATGGCGGCTAGTGCTGATATGACTATCGGAAGCACAAACTCGATGACGAGTTGACTGATGAGCTCTCTCTTGGAGCAGCCAAATATGCTACGCACTGCATTGTCTTTCTCTCTTGTTTTTGAAAGGTAGCTGCTAAGTCCGATAATCGTCATTATAGTCATCAGCAGACTGCAGATGGAAAAAGCAGTGATGAGCTTTAGGATATTTCTTTCATCTTTGAGTTCGTACTCTTGCACAGACTTGAGAGAATCAACGTATACCACTGAATCATCATAAGATTTTGAGCTATAAAACTCCCTGATTTTCTTGACGCCTTCTTGGATATTACCACCTACCTTAAGACATAATTCATCTCCCACTGAGAGCACAGTGCTGAAGTCAGCAACTACATTGATGCCTGTAAGTCTTCCTGAACCGCTCTTAAGCTTGCCTATTTTCAGATCATTGACTACACCACGGACAGGTATATCTCCAAATGGAGTGGACAATGAATTGTCGTTCAGGAATCCAGCCAAAGATTCCTTTGTGCTTCGGCACAGGTAGATGTTGTCTTCACCCACAGGAGAAGAATACTCCTCAAGAAACTCTATACCCAGGACATCAAAATACTCTCTGTCACCCACGACATGCAGGAGTTCTTCTGTATCACCTGCCTTATTGATGATCTCTCGTATCGTACCGGTAGTCGGCAATACAGTGAGTCGTCCTATCTTAGTGACAAACGGTAGAGACCTCAATTCATCCAGATATAGATGTTGGCCATTTTTATAAAACCTGACAAACACAACATCATCTACTTCATAGCCCAGATCCTGATTGATAAGGTGCCTGGTCTGAGAAGTGATTGCCAGACAGATAGATAAGGCAGCTAAGCTCAAAAAGCCTGCTATTGCGACAAAGATTTTTCCATAGAGGGTCTTATCTTTATATCTGGCCTCGCCTTTGATGATGTTGACAGGGCTGTATGATGATAAAATTATGGATGGGACAGAGCTGGCGATGCTGACCATCAGAATTATTATACCCAGGAGGACCAGATATTCGTTTAACTGAGAGAGCGGATTTATCGCCTTGCCAAGGATTTCTCCTACCGGTTCCTTAAACGCCAGGACAAGAATCACTGCAAAAGCCAGCGATACAAGCAGGAGCGTCAAAGCTTCGCAGAAACATCTGACGATTATACCTCTGCGCGAAGTACCCAACAGCTGACGTGTAGCAATCTCCTTGATCCTGAATCTCGAAAATGCAATAGTCAGGACGACGTAGCCCAGAAGTGCGACAATCGTCACAAATATGCACATTATCAGATATATACCGAAAAGCTTACCATTTCTTAGATGGCCAAAGAATGCAGAGACAAAATCAAGTTCCTCTTCTGTTTTCAGCTTGATATCTTCAAACGGAGTGAGCAGTACATTTTTAGGCTTATAATCCGGGCCATATATGCTATTAGCAACTTCACTATACTCCTGAGTCAATTGCTCCTTGACGACTTCTATGTCTGATCCTTTCTTGATGCGCACACAACCGAGATCAAAGAGACTCAGCATGTTGCCGTGCAGCTCATTAAGCAACTCATCATAATAATCATAGCTGATGATTATATCCGGCTCATTGAATACTGTTGCAGCAAAAGGCTTGAAGATGCCGGCTACTGTCAGATCGATATCCAGATCTTTACAACTCGGGTTATAGAACTTGAGTGCGTTTTCTTCAAACAAGTGGATACTCTTTCCCACGGCATCTCCATCAGGGAAAAACAGCTTGGACATTTCCTCGG
>JAFNUQ010000241.1 GCA_017383945.1 Bacteroidales bacterium
CAATGTCTACATCGATTCCATGATGATTGGTTGATTTCGGAGGAAAATATATCGTGAAACAGATTATCAATGGCGCCGATTTTCGCAGACTTGTGATCAATGCGGCTGCCAATATTGAAAACAACAAGCAGCACCTGAATGAGCTGAACGTCTTCCCCGTGCCCGACGGCGACACCGGCACCAATATGTCCATGACCATCAACGCCGCCGCCGCTGACCTGCGCAAGGTGGAGGCAGTTGCCCCATATCATCCTGAGAAAGGTTTCTTCTGGACCAATGATTACAAGCAGATGGATTTTGTGACTCTCCCTCATAATAATGTCAAGTTGAGCGATATCAAGGACGTGAGAGTTCAAGAGTCTCAGTATATCTTTGAATCTGAGAATACATCTGATGATCCGATCAGTGTGATTATTGCAGGCTATGAGCCAGGTGATGCCTCAAAGACTATCAAGTATTACAGAGTTGTACTTGTTGATGAAAATGTAGAGCAGGTCCTCGTAGTCAGAAACTTTGAATATATTCTTAACATTACAGGCACATTGAGCTATGGTCAGTCTACATTTGATGCAGCCTTGACAGCTCCGGCAACCAATAATGTCTGGCTTTCTATAGCTGATAATATCAATGAGGTCAGAAGTGACAGCTATATACTCTCTGTAGATGAAACTGACGTGATCATCAGAGCGGATAAAAATACTTTTGACAACCAGACATACGAGTTGTTCTATACATTTACAGATATCAACGGAAATCCTGTATCTGCGGATAAGGCTCCAAGTGTGAACTGGCTTGATGGAAACAATGTAGCATATCATAATTTCACAAATAGTTATGATACTTCATCTGGTAGAGGAACAATCTATCTTACTCTTAACCACATGGACGCTCATGATATGCGTAGCGGTACGCTCCTGGTGAAGAGCGGTCCTCTTCAGCGCAAGATTGAAGTCGTAACTATCAAGGCTCAGGATTTCACTCCGGTTTGGATTACAACACAGGTCTATGGTCAGAAGACAGGAGAACACATCACTCTCATGTTTAACGTTCCTGAGAATACTCCAGAAGCTGTATTCCCGATGGAGGTTCTTATCTCAACCAATATCCTTGACGTGAGAAGTGAGTCCGGAATGGACCTGCCAATCAGATATGCGACCGATGAGGGCTTCTATGGGTCGACTGAAGACTCTATCAACCCTTGGGGATATAAGTATGTATTAACCGTAACTGAGCCTGGAAAACAAAGAGTATATTTCCAGAACATATTGGAACAAGATGGAAATGTGGCTTCTCACATCAGTCTAGAATCTCCTTTCTTCAATACTCTCACCAGACAGTTTACATTCTCAGATCAGAACAAGGCCATTATGGTTGAAGGACTCAGTGAGTATGATGCACATAATCACTTGGCAGATGATGATGTGATATACTATATGCTCGTTCCTCAGAAGAAAGGTGCTCAGGTAGTATTTGACTCACATTGGGTGAATTTGAATTATGCTCCGACGCAGCCAAATTACTATCTCTATCCTGCTGTGACTGATGAATTTATGTTCTATACCAGCAATCTCGATCACTCTCATGTCTCACACGCGGCTCAATTTGAGTTTCAGGCTGCAATTGATGCGGAGCAGGGCGGACGAATTCTTGGTTTTACCCCATTGGCTGGCGTAGGCGGTGCTGCCGGTGCGACATTCCATCTTGAAACAAACAAGGCCAAGAGTGCTGAGGTGGTGAGACTTGCTTCCAATGCGGTCGGAATGACTTCTATTGTTGATGCAGCTAAGCAGTATGCTGGCAATACTTATCGCTCATTTGTATTCGAGCTTGCCAACTATCATCCATATCACTTTGCCGCAAAGATTAATGGTCAAGGCGAATATGCGGTAGGGGAGAATGCGGAGCTTGTTTCTGATATTGCGCTGACATACCAGCCAGGCCAAGAAGTGAATATCGAGTTTGATGTAACAAGCTTTAGGGCCAATGATGGAGCCTCTGTTGATCCATTTGGTGAGGCCTTTGAAATTTATATTGACGCACCAATGCTTGAGCTGGATGCAGCAAGACTTGCAGCCTGCAACCTCACTGCCGCTAAGATTAAGGCAGATCCAAGCACTCCGGGCAGATTTATCTATACTGTGGATGCTGATCGTGCGGCAGAGCGTGCATTTGGCACCGGTGCAGCACTCGTGACTGATGCAACAGGCGCTAACCAGGCTGGCGAACGTAAAACTATCCCATTTAAGACAAAAAGTATCGTGAGCGCAGGGGAGATTAAAATCAGTTCAGACGAGCAGATGGTAGTTTTCCATACAAAGAAATTTGATGTGTCAAATGCTTCTATCCAGGGCACGATCAAGTATAATGATGGTTCATTGAAGGATGTCCCTGCTCACTCATTTGTCCCATTTGAGCTTGTTTCAGACAATACTCGCATCGGAACAGTTACCTTGACTTCTGACGGTAATTATCAGCTTAGATTGCGTGCTGAATATGAGTTTGATTGGGAGACAGATAAGGTTCAGTTTGAGGTCGCTATCGGTGATAAAGTCTACTATGCTGAATATGCTTCACTCAAGGACCTGTTTACAAATCCAAATGTGGCTATGACGCTAAGGTCATAAGGTAATCTTAGACCTTTTCAATCTCAATACTACATTCGCTGGCAACCACCAAGCTATCTGCACGGCAAGGTGGTTGCCTTATTTTATGTACAATTTTTCTTACCTTTGTATTTCACTATACTATAAGACAGACCAATAATGAAAAGAATTCTCTTTCTGATAGCTTTTGCTGCTATCACCATCGGCGCTGGCGCTCGCCAGAAAGGGCTGAATGACGAGCAAGTTAAAAACGCAATGAAGAAAGCTACTGAGTTTATGGTGGAAAAGGTTTCCAACAATGGTGGCTATCTTTGGAATTATTCTCCGGATTTCTCAAGACAGTGGGGAGAATTGGAGTGCAAGCCAAGTATGATGTGGATTGAAGGCGGTACACCTATGATGGGTAATATCTTCCTTGACGCATATCACGTGACAGGAGATAAATACTATCTTGAGGCTGCAGAAGCTGCAGCAAATGCGATCATCTGGGCGCAATTGGACTGTGGCGGCTGGAACTATATGGCTGACTTCGCCGGAGAGGCGTCGCTCAGAGATTGGTATGAAAGAGTAGCTAAGGGCTATACCTATCCAGCTCAGGAGCACATGCATTATTACGGCAATGCGACCTATGACGATGGCACAATCGATGCTGCCGGCTTCCTTCTAAGAATGTATATGGAAAACTTCGATCCTAAGTACCGTGCTTCTATCGATAAGGCTATAGATTTTATGATTGAGAGTCAGTATCCTGTGGGTGGTTGGCCTCAGAGATATCCGCTGAAGTATGATTTTGTGAAGAATGGAAAGCCTGATTATTCTTCATTCATCACTATCAACGATGGTGTTCATACAAACAACATCAAGTTCCTTATTGATTGTTATCAGTATTTGGGAGAGCAGAGAGTGCTCGATCCTATCACCAGAGCTATGTCTTGTATTCTCGTCCTCCAGGGCGGTAAACCACAGGCTGGATGGGCAATGCAGCATCAGCTGGATATGAACTATACACCTGGTCATGCACGCGATTTTGAGCCAAGAGGTTATGCTGCAACTGCAACTGCAGAGATGATTGGCAATCTGATGCTTTTCTACCGTTGGACTGGAGATAGTAAGTATATTGCTCGTATCCCTGATGCGTTTGAATTCCTTGAAACCATCAAGTACAGCGATGAAGATGTAGCCTATTGGAAGGCAAACCTCAAGGATGGTCAGATCCTTTGTCCTACATTTGCGGAAGTAGGAACAAACAGACCTCTTTATCTTCACAGAGCTGATGGTAAATATTGGGTTGATTATGATAGAAATGGCGTGATTACTCATTATAAATCTGTCAGAACCATCAATCTTGGTAGCTTGAAGCAGCAGTATGAAGAGATTCTCACTCTTGATAAGGAAGAATTGGTTAAGAACTCTCCATTTGCTGGTGGTAATGCTGTTCAGAAGAGATTCCCGGCAGTTTACTCCAAGGGAACAGGCGTTCCGGCTGATGCACAGAAGGTTCAGGAGCTTGTAGATGCTCTCAAAGCAAAGGACTATTGGCCAGGCGGACTTCCTGGTGTCTCTAGAGAAAATCCAGGATTCTCTGATGCTCCACTTCCAAGCGAATGTATCTCTACAAAGATGTATATGCAGAATATGGTGATTTTGTTAAATTATCTAACTGTGAAATAATTCTTTGGCACGATTTTAGAAATATTGTAAGTCAATAAGATTTTCATTTACGTTGATTTACAAAAGTTATGATACAAGAAAAGGCCCGGTAGTGATATCTGGCCTTTTCCTTTTTTATAAATATTTAGTTTAATCTACTCTTCCGCGAGCGGCAAGGTCTCTGATCAGGTTCATATAGAAGCCGGATAGTCCTTCAAAAATCCAATATGGGATCCAAAACCAAGGCTGAAGAGCGCGCGCTGCCCAATATACTGTGTGTGACCACGCTTTATCTTTGAAGCTGCCTAAGATCAATATTGCAGGAAGCCAGATTGTGATAGATGCGCTTGCGCACGCAAAGAATAGAGGAAGTGCAAGAGCTCCCAGTATGGCTCTAAATGTGGTGTTGAACTTCTTTCTTTGTGGTATATGGTTGAGAAGAGCCAGGTCTTTTTCCCTTACTTCCTCACAAAGTCTTTTGTAAATTTCGCTCTCACTCAGGTCTGAGTGGGTTCTAAAATATTCGCCAATCTCAACTGGATCACCAATTCTAACCTCTGCGCGCTTCAGCTGACGGAAGTAGTCTTCATATTCCAGGCCCATAGGCACAACATAAACCTTCTTGTCCAACTGGTCGTGTGCGAGCTTTGCAATGCGGAAAATGCCCTTTTTAAATGGTAGCATTCCGCGCTGGCTGTAATGTGTGCCTTCTGCAAACATACAGAAAGGTACATTGTGGTCAAGGCACTCAATAATCTCTTCAAATGTGCTGAGGTTTTGAGTTACGCTAGCTCTTCCGTCTCTCTCTCTAGCTAGAGGGACGATGCGAATCCAATGAAGAATCTTTGCAATCAATGGATTGCGGAATATATCTGCTCTTGCGCCAAATCCGATAGGCTTGTTGTTGATCAAAAGCACAAGAAGCGGGTCCATCAATGCTGCGCTATGGTTTGGAGCGAGGAGAACACATCCGTCTGTCGGGATTTTCTCTTTTCCATAAACCTTTACGCCTCTAAAACCTGTAATAGTACACAAGTTAACGTATAGTCTCGCTATATCATATACTTTACTGTCTTCCCAAATCTTAGCCATATACTTTCTGGTTGTAAATTATGATACAAAGTTAGTTAAAATTTTACTTAATGCTAACTCATTGAAAATCAATGCTGTCAAAAATTATTAAAAATTTTTCAAAATATTTTTTGCAAATATCAAAATAGTTTGTACCTTTGCACTCGGGTTGAGTAAGTGATCGTTCTGACCCGTCAACCTATTGGTTATTAGTTTTAGTGTTATTAATTATGTGGTTAGTATGAGTTGTCGCCGTGAGGTTACAACTCATTTCTTTTTTTATTTCATTTCGATCTCAGCGACAGCTATCTTGAGTCCGTCAGCACTTGCCTTCAAGATAGCCTTTTCGCTGCCTTTGCGGACAATCACCATTACAAAGCCATTGTACATCTTCTTAGGGTTAACATCAAAGAGTTCGTTGGTGTAGTGGTCTATATTGTCAATGGCAACAATCTGTGCATCTCCTGATAACTCAAATTTTACACTGTTGTCGGCTGTCTTTACGTGTCTACCTTTGCTGTCTACGGCATAGAACTTTACATAACTGAGCTCTCCGCCAAGGTCCTCTTGTACTACCTTGAATCCCTTGACCTTACCAGTAGTCTCAATGCTATGGCGGGCAACCTCCTTGCCGGCAGTGCGAGCGATTGCTACAACCTTGCCTCCGTTGCCATAAGGAACATTCTGCCACTGGATTACATTTCTTCTGTCAACATCGCTTCTGTCGTTCTTCTTGATGCCGATAGACTTGCCATTGACGATGAGTTCCACCTCATCAGCGTTGGTAAATGTATAAAGTTCCTGTGTTGATCCCTTTGGAAGATTCCAGTTCTCGTTCATAGGAGTCTTGCCAGAAACCTGCATGTTCCAGTCAATGCTCTGTTTCTCTCCACATACAACTCCGATTCTTACAATTGGCTCATCTGTAAATGCGCTCTTGATGAGGTATGCCTGAGGATATGCTTCAAGGGCATTGTTGAAGAACGAATAGTTCCATCCCTTCTTCGGCCAGCCGTCCGACTCGCCCCAATACTCAATTGCGCCCCAGTAAGAAACGCCGATCATAGTGTCGTGGCGCATGCCGAAATATGGCGCAGCAAGCTCGCTTGTTGAAGCCTCGCTCTGGTAGATG
The DNA here is from genome assembly GCA_017383945.1 of Bacteroidales bacterium. GTDB lineage: Bacteria > Bacteroidota > Bacteroidia > Bacteroidales > UBA932 > Cryptobacteroides. The sequence goes on from JAFNUQ010000241.1 coordinate 6,457, forward strand.
TTGAGGTCCGGGTCGTGCTTGAGATAGAGATCGTAATCGCGGAAACGATAATTGAGCGCAGCAAAATCAGTTGCTGTAGCAAGCTCTGGTGCGCGCACATACTCTGGCTGATTGTATCTGTCATCTGTCTTATAGATGCTGCCCCAGCGTGAAGGGAACTGAGCTACAGTAAAGGCTCTGGTGTCGTCATATCTCTGAGCGAGAGTCTTCATAACTCTGAATGTTGTGATACCCCAGTCGCCTGTGCGAGGGAAACCAGTCCATGGCTCATTGATTTGAGTTTCATTTCCGAAGCTCCACGCGATGATGCTTGGGTGGTTTCTATCTCTCTTGATCCACTCTCTGACGTGATTGAACCAGCTCTGGGTAAATGGATATTTAGCGATCCAGTAGGTGTTGTCGGAAGTCATCCATTTGTCATAGAGCTCGTCAACTACAAGAATTCCGTGTTTGTCACAGAGCTCAAGGAAAGATGACGAGTATGGATTGTGTGAGCAACGCACGTGATTGAATCCAAACTCCTTGAGCTTGAGGATGAGTCTCTCTTCAGCCTCTGGATATGCAGCTGCGCCAAGCGCACCCAAGTCGTGGTGGTTGGCAACACCTTTGAGGAATACCTTCTTGCCGTTGAGCTTAAAGCCAAAAGCTTTGTCAAACTCAATGGTTCTGATGCCGAAACTCTGCTCGTCCTGATCAATGACCTTGCCTTCTTGAATCAGGCTGACAATTGCTTTATATAGATATGGATTCTCGCAGCTCCATAACTGCGGTGTGTTTACCTCTACCGATGGAAGAGCTATTTCGATATATTCGAGATTGTTTCTCTTAGGGGCAGCAGCAGTTGTCTGTGCTATCTTTTCTCCATTTGGACCATAGATGTCAGCTACAATCTCAATATCTTCTTTATTATTTGTAAAACCTTCGACCTCAACCTGTACTTTGATCTCTGCCTTGTCTTTGCTCACAATCGGAGTGGTGATATAAAGGCCTTGACGGGTGATGTTCTTAGGATTCTTGACAATGAGGTGCACGTTGCGGTAGAGTCCTCCGCCGGTGTACCAGCGAGATCCTTTGAGATGGCCAGGGTAGGCACTCACAACAATCTCATTTTCAGAGTCATATTTGATGTGGTCGGTGATGTCTATTTCTGTTCCGAGGTAGCCATAATCAATCTCGCCAACTAGCTTGCCGTTGACAGAGATCTCTGCCTGCATCGCGACGCCTTCAAGATCAAGGTATATCTTCTGACCTTTCCAGTCTGGATTGGCTTTGAAAGTGTGTTTGTATATACCGGTCTCACTAGCCTTAAATCCTCGCCAGCTGCCCATTTCCTCCTGCCAAGGAAGTTCCATCTGGAAATCGTGAGGGATTATTACCTGCTTCCAGCTTTCTTCTTGCTGAAGTCTGAATTGCCAATTCTTGATTGTATTCACTTCACGAGCGCTGATATTACAGGCCATAATGCTGCAAATAGCAAGC
>JAFNUQ010000242.1 GCA_017383945.1 Bacteroidales bacterium
ATGGTGATGTATCTTCTTTTCTTCCTCGGCATCTTCGTTATTGTGATGACGGAAGAGAAGGATGAGGACGAAATGATCGATTCCATCAGACGCAGGTCCATTGCCACAACGGCATTCATCGCTTTCGGAATTTTCGTCGTTACGAATCTGCTGATGTCTTTTCTGCACGGATTCAGAACTCTGTATTCTGTGTCATTTGTTTCGTCTCTGGTTAGCGTTCTGACTGAAAACGGAATTGTAAACGGGCTTAGAAGCATTGATACATATATTATCATCTATCTGATCATTTTCCGTATCTCCATCTGGAAAATGAGAATACAGAGCAAGGAGGACTAAGCATGAAGAATACGGTAAAGGTAGAAAGAGCCATACAGAATATAACCCAGCAGGATCTCGCTGAGGCGGTAGGAGTCTCAAGACAGACAATAAACTTCATTGAGACAGGTCGCTATATGCCCTCGACCATCGTTGCGCTGAAGATCGCAAGACACTTCGGCAAGCATGCAGATGAAATATTCCAGCTTGAAGAAAACGACTGATAAAAAGGATAGATATGCAATTATTTTCCTATCTTTATACCAAAGAACAATAACCACTAGATTATGAAGAGATTAATAATTGCATCCGCTATCCTGGCGTTAGCTGGCTTTACGGCGTTGGCGCAGGATTCCAACGAGAGAGTCTACAATTACGAGGTACTGAATCCTCAGAAGAACAACGGACGCATCGTACCGAAGCCTAAGGTAGAGGGCTGGGCAAGCGAGCGTGTGAAGGAAAATCTTGACAGAGGCGTAGTAGCCGTTAAAACAGAGCAGGGAGTATATGTGAGCTGGCGATTGTTTGAGACCGATGACGCGGCAGTGAGCTTCAATGTTTACCGTAGCAGCAATGGCAAGAATTTCAGTAAAGTCAACTCAAAACCTATCACCCAGACTACAGATTTTGTTGACAAGAGAGGCAGCACAAAATATAGCTATCAGGTGAGAGCCGTAGTGGGAGGAAAGGAAGTTTGCACCAGCAAGCCTGTAGCGACTCTCGCAGACAACTACCTTTCTATCAAGTTCCAAGGCGACTACCCTGCACAAAAAGTCGGAGTGGGCGATCTCAATGGAGACGGAGTGCTTGACTATATCATCAAACAGCCTCAGCAGCGCACCGATCCGGGTTCTTGGCACAAATCAACTGATACATTCAAGATTGAGGCATACCTCGCCGATGGCACTTTCCTCTGGAGATATGACCTCGGCTGGAATATCGAGCAGGGCGTATGGTATTCGCCATTTATTGTAGCTGACCTCAACGGCGACGGAAAGGCAGAAATCGCACTCAAGACAGCACCAAAAGACAAGGATTATCGTGACGAGGCCGGCCGAGTTGTGAGCAAAGTCCCTCAGAACTACAACGGCGTCCCTGGCAGCTCTCCATATGGACCTTGTCCGGAATATCTATCAGTGCTTGATGGTATGACAGGCGAAGTTATCGACACAGTTCCTTGGATTGAGCAGAGTCAGGAGTTCGGAGACTACAACCGCAATAACCGCAATCAGATGGCTCTTGCATACCTCGACGGCAAGACCCCTGCAGTCATCATCAACAGAGGCACTTATCGCAAAATGGCAGCCAACGCCTACCACCTCGTGGATGGCAAGCTCCAGCTCTTATGGGAGTGGAACGGAGATCAGGAAAATCCTATTATCCGCTCTCAGGGTGCACACCAGATTGTGTGCGTCGATCTCGACAATGACGGAAGAGAGGAAGTTGTTCTCGGCGCAGTAGTGATTGACGACAATGGCGAAGCTCTCTGGAGCGCAGGTATAGGTCACCCTGACAAGGCTATCGTTGCAGACATTGACCCTGACAACCCAGGTCTTGAGATTCTGTTCGGCGTGGAGGTTTGGCACGAGAAGAGAGGCGTATGTCTCGTAGATGCAGCCACTGGCAAGGAGCTCTGGAACATCGGAGAATATACAGGACACGTTGGTGACGCAATGGCTACAGATCTTGATCCTAACATCCCTGGTCTTGAGTGCTTTGCATCTGAGGACAAGAAGGGCGGCAAGACCGGTGAGACTAAATACATCATGGACTGCAAGGGCAACCGTATCGGCAAGACAGAAGATGTCCCTGGCTGCACCAACTGGATCTGGTGGGATGCAGACAAACTTCGCGAAATGCCTGCTGGTTACCAGAGAGGTTCATTCTCGCTTGGCAAATATAAGGGCGACATCGTAGAGGAAGGTTTCGAAGGTGGTATCCAATTGATTGGCGACATCTTCGGCGACTGGAGAGAGGAGATTATCACTGTGATCAACGGTGAGTTGAGAGTCTACACTACAACTATCCCAGCACAGGATAGAAGAGTAACTCTCCTTCAGGACCCACTCTACCGTTCATACATCTACAACCGCACAATGGGTTACACCCAGTCCCCTTCACTAAGTTACTCTCTATAAACAACTTATAAATAGTAAGGCCTGGTACAAATCTGTATCAGGCCTTTATTTTATAATAGATTTTCAATTAAAGAGTAGGCGCGCAATAGCGAATCCTTTTCCCCAGAGGAGAGCAGCTCCACTGAGCCAGGTCCATCCTCGAGTGCTATCCCGGCCTCTTTCAAGAGTTTCAGAGTCTGCTTTGCGACCGCAGGGGCAGGATTGATAAAGTCAACCTCAACGCCGAGGTCCTGCGCAAGCTTTTCAAATGTCCTGGTAAGGAAAGGATAATGAGTGCAGCCCAGCACGACCACATCTGCACCTGCCTGCAGCAGCGGCTCCAGGCTCACCCGCGCAACCGATTCCGCCTCCGGCCCGAGGAATTTGCCGGATTCGACCAGCTCGACAAAGCCTTCGCCTACGGATTCGACTACCTTCACCTCTTCCTTAAATCGCTCGCGCACCTGCGCATACTTCTCGCTGGCAAGCGTGCCTGCTGTCGCCAGCACTCCGACTACTCCGCTCCTAGTGAGCTGAACTGCCGGCTTGATGGCGGGCTCCATCCCGACAAAGGGGACATCATAGCTCTTGCGTAGACTAGCAATCGCAGCAGCAGTTGCTGTATTACAAGCGATTACAATGATATCTGCCCCCTTCTCGATAAAGATATCGCTGATTGTATGGGCTCTTGCGGTAATTTCTTCAGCACTGCGGCGACCATAGGGACAGTAGGCATTGTCCGAGAAGTAGATGTAGTTCTCGGATGGCAGCAAACGGCGGAGCTCAGCTAAAACCGTGAGCCCACCCACACCAGAATCCATTATACCTATAGTAGCCATAGACTGCAAAAATAGCAAAAAGATGCTTAGTAGAGATAGAACATACGCTCCATCATCTTCCATTTCTCGTCGGAGCTCTCCCCTTCTTTGCATTTCTGGAAAAGGGCCACATAGTCTTCCCATTCCTGCTGACGAGGAAGAGTAGCAAGGCGGGCCATTGCGCTGTCCCAATCAAAATCAAGCGGAGTCTCGACAATCATCACAAGTCTTGTCTCGTGGATGTATATTTCCATCTCCAGGATGCCCACAGAGCGGATACCTTCAAGGATTTCCTTCCAAGCGTGTTCACTGTCGTGGGCCTGTCGATAACGTTTTATCAGCTCAGGGTCGTCACGCAGTTCCATTGTCTGGCAGTAGCGTTTGACTGCCTGACCATATTCTTTAACCTTATATCCTTCCATATTATGCTTTACTACGTCTGATAGTTCTTCGTGCATAGATTGCTATTACGATGAAGCAGATGAGCGGCAGCACAAATGACAGATTGACCGCCGGGAATCCGGCCACACTGCCGCAGTCGATGATTCGCGCCTGAAGAGGCGGAAGCACGCTTCCTCCGAGAATCGCCATAATGAGACCGGCTGCGCCAAATTTGGCATCCTCGTCCAGACCATCCAGTGCTATACCATAGATCGTCGGGAACATCAGAGACATACACATTGAGATTCCGACAAGACAGTACAAGCCGGCAACTCCCTGGATAGCTACTACACCCACAGTAAATGCACACGCAGCCACCGCAAATATGCCTAGAAGCTTCTCTGGACGCACATATTTAAGGAAATATGTGCAGATAAATCGGCTGCAGCAGAAGATTGCCATAGCGACAATATTATAGCGCTGAGAGAGCACCTCTGCAGCTTGCTCAGTCATCCCTTGCCCCATAAAGACGCGAGTGCCATATTGGATGATGAAGGTCCAGCACATAATCTGTGCGCCGACATAGAAGAACTGAGCAATCACACCTTCCCTATAGTTGCTATTACGCACGAGGCGCTTTATTGTCGGTCCAAAGTTCAGATTCTTATCATTTTCCGAGCACTTCGGCATCTTTAAGAGCAGCATCAGCACAATCATCAGAACCAGCACGATACAGATATAAAGATATGGCTTGATGAGTATCGCAAGGTCACTCTGCTTGAGAGCTTCAAACTCAACATGTCCAAGTCCCGCACGCTCTTCAGTACTTAGCGGATTAAGTCGTGCCTGAATGAAATTCATAGCTACAAACATTCCGCAAAGCGAGCCAATAGGATTGAAGGCTTGAGCAAAATTGAGTCGTCGAGTCGCAGTCTTGGCCGAGCCCATAGCCATAATGTATGGATTACAGCTTGTCTCAAGGAAAGACAGACCGCAAGTCATTATGAAATAGGCGATAAGGAAGGGGTAATAATTTCCGGACATCTTAGCCGGAAAGAACATAGCAGCACCCACTGCATATAGCCCCAAGCCAAGAATCACACCGGCTTTGTATGAAAAACGACGGATGAACATTGCGGCCGGAAGAGCCATAGCAAAATAGCCACCATAGAACGCCACTTGCACAAGAGCACCATCGGTGACACTCATCCTGAATATCTTGGAAAACGCCTTGACCATAGGGTTCGTCACATCATTGGCAAATCCCCACAAAGCAAAACAAGCCGTCACAAGGATGAAGGGCAGCACTATGCTGACCCCATCCTTCTTGAGTATAGAATCTTTATTCTGAGACATTTCTATTTGTAGATAGGTCCGAAATTAGCACATGCTCGATAGTCAGCACCTTCTTTATCCATACCGAATGCATTCCAAGCAGATGGACGGAAGATCTTGTCATCTGCGATATTGTGCATACACACAGGAATACGGAGCATAGAGCAGAGAGTGATTACATCTGCACCGATGTGACCGTAGGCGATTGCGCCGTGGTTTGCACCCCAGTTATTCATCACAGAGTAAACATCCTTGAATGCATCTTTATTTGGATCAAGACGTGGAGCAAACCAAGTACTTGGCCAAGTCTTGTCAGTGCGACGATTGAGTATATCATGTACCTCAGGATCAAGGTCAACTGTCCATCCTTCAGCAAGTTGGAGCACAGGGCCAAGTCCTGCTACCATATTGACACGCATCATTGTCATCGGCATGCCGCCGCGAGTGAGGAAGTTGCTAGAGTAGCCGCCTCCGCGGAAATAATCTCTGTCAGCAGGGAACCAGGTTGTCGCATCGAGACAAGCCTCCATATCCTCCTGACTGATCTCCCAGTGATATTTCATCGTAGGATTGCCATCTGCGTCGTTCATTGCTCCTGTTGCGTCTACAGTTGTCGCTCCAGAATTGATAAGGTGGATAAATCCACCGGCAGCAGCGCCTTCTACATCTTTGCCTGTCACACGCTTCACCGCCTCAGGACTCCAGTAGGTGCGAATATCACTGAACATCACGCTCTTGCCGGTAAGGAGCTTGCCGAAGAGCATAGAGATGCCGTTGAGTGCATCATTTTCAGTTGCAAGCACATAAGGCTCACGAGTGCCATTCCAGTCAAACGAAGAGCACATAAGCGACTCAGGGAAGTCGAAGTTTGGCTTGTAGTCAGTCCACTGACGCTGACCCTGCACACCTGCAAGAATAGCATTGTGGCCGAGCGCCTCTTCCTTGAAGCCCATTTCGCGAAGCTTAGGGTTGCCCTGCATCAGGTCGCGGATGATGAGCATATTCTTGACTGTGAACTCCCAATCCGCATCCTTCTCCTCGCGCGTCTTAGCTTTACCCTTGTCCTGGTTGTAATCGTAGCCTTCGTGAGACTTGCAATATTTTTCTGTCCAGGCCATCGCCTTGGCAAACTCTTCCTTATCGTAGATTCCCAGCTCTTCGCGGCGCAGAATCTCCACAAGGTCAGCATATTCGGTGCGCATACCGAAGTAGTGCTGGAAGAAGTCCGCATCCACGATAGAGCCTGCGATACCCATACAGGTATTGCCAAGCGAGAGATAACTCTTGCCTCTCATTGTCGCAACAGCCTGAGCACTACGTGCAAATCTGAGAATCTTCTCTGCTACATCTGCAGGGATGGTATTGTCGTCAAGGTCCTGCACGTCGTGGCCATAGATACCAAATGCAGGAAGCCCTTTCTGGCTGTGCGCAGCAAGCACTGCGGCAAGATAAACAGCTCCCGGACGCTCTGTGCCGTTAAAACCCCACACTGCCTTAGGATAATGAGGGTTCATATCCATAGTTTCGGAACCATAACACCAGCAAGAAGTCACGGTAATTGTTGAACCGACGCCTTCGCGTTCAAACTTCTCAGCGCAAGCAGCTGACTCAGCTACGCGGCCTATTGTTCCGTCTGCTATCACACACTCCACAGGGGATCCGTCGCCGTTGCGCAGGTTACTGCTGATGAGGTCGGCAACTGCGTGTGCGAGTGCCATTGTCTTATCTTCGAGGCTTTCACGGACGCCGCCCTGACGTCCGTCAATTGTTGGTCTGATGCCAATCTTAGGGTATTTGCTCATAATGGTCAATTGTTTTAGTCCTTAAAGATAAGAATTTTATCAGAAAATCATATCCTCACCTTTGTAGAAGTCAAGCAAGCGCGTCTGGAAAAGACATTCGTAACGGGAGCGCAGAAGATCCGACTCTGCACGGAGGTAATTGTTCTTGGCGTCGTTGTATTCTGCAATCCCTGCCTTTCCGTTGAGATATTTCTCTTCTGTGAGTTGATAGTGTGCATGTGCACTATTGCGTGCTTCGCCGCTGCTCTTGTACTTCACTTGTGAGTTGAGCGCGTTATAGTAGGCCTGTTGAATCTCTTTGTAAAGGGCTTTTTTTACATTTTCCACCTGGAGCGCCTGATTGGTCCGGTTGAGTTTGGCGGAACGCAGGTTATTGCGCGTCGCAAAGCGGCTGAAAATCGGTATATTGAGAGAGAGTCCTATATACTGGCTGAAGTTGTTGCGCATCTGCTCTCCAAAAGTACCATAATTCATTTTTGAAGTCGTGTAGTAGTTTGAGCCAAGCCCGGCACTCAAAGACAGGCTCGGGAGGTAAGCTCCTTTGGCACTTGCTATCGCGATATCGGCGCGGTCAAGGGCGAGCTTTGCTGAAAGCACTGCAGGCTTGATGCCTTCCGCCCTGGCATAGATATCTTCAGGGCTCATCAGCAGATCTGTCGCAAAATCATTCGATTGCGGGGCGACAATCGCAAAGCCCTCCGGCGAAGGGAGCTCAAGAAGCTGGGTGAGATCAAGTACTGCGATATTGAGATTTGCTTCTGCCTGAGTGAGGTTGACCACGCTTTGTGCAAGCGTCGCCCTTTGCGCCGCAATATCAGCTTCGCTCGCTTTGCCAATCTCCTTCTTTGCCTGCATCTGCTCCAGAAGCATCTGGTCGTGCTCAGTCTGAGCCTGAGCAACTTTCAGAAGTTCCTGATTATATAGAATCTGCACATAGGCTTGGGCCACCGCCACACGGATATCATCTTTGGCCTTGGCTAGATCCATCATCGCAACTTCC
>JAFNUQ010000243.1 GCA_017383945.1 Bacteroidales bacterium
CCGGGCTGATGCGTACTTCGCTGACGGTAATCATGCTGCCGCCAAACATAGCCATGCCCTTACTGCGAATTATCTCAGCGAGCTCTCTTTGGAGCTCGCGAGCAACTTTAAGCTGTCTTGTACTTGCTGGTTTATCCATTTACGATGATGATATAGTAGTCTTTCTTGCCCTTTTGTGCAAGGATATATTTACCATTGATGAGATCGGCCTCGCTGAGGTTGTAGGCGATGTCAGTGAGCTTAGCCTTGTTGAGGCTGAATCCGTTTTGCTGGATCATCTTACGGGCCTCACCCTTAGAAGAGAAAATTGAAGTCTCGACTGCGAGTGCATCAAGAATACCGCAAGGAAGCTTGCTGCTTTCAATCTGGAAGGTTGGCACGCCATCAAATACTGCGAGGAATGTCTTCTCGTCCAGGCTCTTGAGGTCTTCGGTAGTTGCCTTGCCAAACAACATCTGAGATGCCTTAACTGCGGTCTCGTATTCGCTCTCTCCGTGAACCATAATTGTGATCTCCTTTGCAAGGAGCTTCTGGAGTTCGCGGCGCTCTGGACATTCCTTGTGAGCCTCAATTGCACCCTCGATAGTCTCGCGGTCAAGCATAGTGAAGATCTTGATATATCTCTCTGCGTCTGCATCGCTCACATTGAGCCAGAACTGGAAGAACTGATATGGACTTGTGCGCTCTGGATCAAGCCAGATGTTGCCCTTCTCTGTCTTGCCAAACTTGCCACCGTCAGCCTTTGTGATGAGAGGGCAGGTGAGTGCATAGGCCTCTCCCTGGCAGCTTCTGCGGATGAGCTCGGTACCTGTGGTGATGTTTCCCCACTGATCTGCACCGCCAAGCTGAAGTTTAACTCCCATATTCTGGTAGAGGTAAAGGAAATCATAGCCCTGGAGCAGCTGATAGGTAAACTCAGTAAAGGACATACCTTCGTTGGAATCTCTAGAAAGGCGCTTCTTGACAGAGTCCTTACTCATCATATAGTTGACAGTGATCATCTTGCCGATATCACGAGTGAAGTTGATAAAGGTATAATCCTTCATCCAATCATAGTTGTTGACAAGTTCAGCTTTATTTGGAGCGTCAGAATTGAAGTCAAGGAATTTAGAAAGCTGCGCCTTGATGCACTCGACATTGTGGTTGAGTGTCGCCTCATCAAGAAGATTTCTTTCCTGGCTCTTCATAGACGGGTCGCCAATCATTCCGGTTGCGCCACCGACAAGAGCATATGGCTTGTGTCCGCAAGCCTGGAAGTGCTTGAGAATCATGATACTTACAAGGTGTCCGATGTGCAATGAATCACCTGTAGGGTCAATTCCTACGTATGCTGATGATGGACCTTTGAGCAGTTCTTCTTCTGTGCCTGGCATAATGTCATGAATCATGCCTCTCCACTTAAGTTCTTCTACAAAATTTTTCATTATATGTTATGTTTTATCTATTTCCAAAAATGCAATCTCAAAGATAGCCATTTTATGGCTATTCTTAAAATCAAATTTTGTATATTTGAGAACTAAACCATTTGTGACGTGTTAACCTTCTTAAGCATATTGATGACAACTGTGCGGGCTATCTTCATCCCTGTGCAGTTTCAGGATCAGGAGATGAATCTGCCGGTAGAGGTTCTTGAGCAGAGAGTCTCTGATGCCCAGCAGTATTGGGCTGATCAGTATGCGGATGGAAATCTTTTTACCTTTGAGCTTGCTCCGCTCGTTACCCTCTCAAAATCAATAGTTTATTATGGGGCAAACTATACTGACCGTAAAGATGTCCTCATCACGGAAGCTGCAAAATCTGCGTGTAACAGTGTCAACGATTTCGTTGATTTTTCCAGCTATGATCTGGTCGGACTGATATGTGCCGGGGTCGGCGAATCCTATACCGGAGAGTCAGACGGTATATGGCCTCAGTATATAAAACTCTCAGACTTCTCTTCCCAATTCTTTCTTGACGGCAGAACTATAAACGATATCTGCATTACTTGTGAGAGCACGGGCATAATAGAACTCTGTCACGAGTTTGGACATTACCTAGGTCTGCCTGATTTTTATGACACAGATGCGGAGGCTAGCGGAGGCTTGTCTGCAGGTCTGAAGTATAGCGCCTTGATGGACTATTTTCCCAAGAATCCTCAGCAATATTCTCCGCCCAACCTTAGTGCTATTGAGATGGAAATCCTTGATCTTGGCACCTGTGACACGCTTAAAAGAGGGGAATATACTCTGGAACCCATCGATAAAAGCCGCAGATACCTGAAGGCATTGGGCACCCGCAAAGGCGAATATTACCTGATTGAGTGTCGCCAGGCTTCAGGCCGTGATGAGAGTCTTGGCGGCTCGGGCTTGAGGTTTATACACGTGGATAAGTCTGATGCGGATGCGGGATTTTCAGATTATTATGGCTCTGTTATGACTGCCTATGAGCGTTGGGCAAAAAACCAGATCAATAACAATCCGCAGCACCCATGCGCCCGTCTTGTGATGGCTGTACCTGAGTCAGTAAACGGCAAAGACGCTTTCTTCCCTCGTCCTGGTGTTACGGTCTATGGTACGGAGTCTGCTGATCCGTTTGTATATTGGAACGGAGAATCCTCTAAGCTTGTTATCAGTAATATAAAGCATAGGACGGATGGCTCTGTCAGTTTTGAAGTTATTGAACCGCTGGTAATCGAGGATATAGTAAGTTTCCAGGATGCAGCAATCGTGAGTTGGTCACTTGATCCTATCCTGAATGGCGGAAATGTCTCTATGACAATTACTTGGACTGATGGAGAAGAGACGCATAGTGCAGATGTTGATGGTGGTAGGCAAGCCTATGTGCTTGAGGGTCTCAAGAGCCTCACTGAGTATGAATTTACAATAGTTTTAAGTGTTGACGGCGAGAAACTATACAGTCTTAACTCAAGTTTCAGTACAAAAATCTATCATGAGGATACGCTTCCATATATCTACCTCACAGGTGTAAAAAGAAACGAAGACGGCAGTTTTCCTTATGGAAGTAAAATCCCTCTTAGAGTTTTTAATGTCAAGTCTGTAGCTAGTGTGACCTGGCTATATAATGGTAAAGCCATATTTCCTGGCCCGGATGGTTATTATACTATCGTGTCGTCAGGAACTCTCCGCGCCAGAATTCAATATTCAGATGGTGCTACGGAAGTGATAGTAAAGCAGATAAATCTATGAAAAGATATTTGTGGATAATATTAAGTCTTGTCTTATCTGTTTCTTGCGGACAAAACAAACTGATGAATGTTTTTTCAGAAAACGATACAGTCAGATTGCAGGTAGGCCGCACGGAGCATTTTATCTATGATGCAAATTTCTGCCAGATGGCATTTAACAGGGATAAAATGCAGTTTAGGGCACAGACAGATAATACGTCTGACTATTTTGTCGTTAACTTTTATTCAGTGCCTTATGAGCTTGCTCAGGTTGTGCGGGCTGATATTACCTGGACCACTGAATTTGAAGTGCTGAAAAGAAACAATCTCACCTTCGAAGTGATTAAGGTCGAAGGTGAGAAAGTATGGTTGTGGAGCAGCAGTAGCCGTATCGGTGTCTGCCTCCGCGTATTTTAGAATGATTTTGCGATCTCGATAAAGTCGCTAGCCTTGAGAGCTGCGCCACCGATGAGACCACCATCAATATCCTTCTGAGCAAAAAGCTCCTTGGCATTTGAAGGCTTGCATGAGCCACCATAAAGGATGCTCATATCCTCTGCAACCTCAGCGCCAAATTTCTCAGCAACTACATTGCGGATAAATGCGTGAATCTCCTGTGCCTGCTCAGATGTAGCAGTCTTGCCTGTGCCGATTGCCCAAACTGGCTCGTATGCGATAACGATATTCTTCATATCCTCTGCAGAGAAGTGATAAAGAACATTCTTAACCTGCTCAGCACACACATCAAAGTGCTTGCCTGCCTCTCTCTGCTCGAGCTTCTCGCCCACGCAAAGGATAACGCCAAGACCAGCAGCAAGAGCGAGCTTAGTCTTCTCTACGAGCTTCTCGTCAGTCTCACCATAGTACTCTCTGCGCTCTGAGTGTCCGAGGATTGTCCAGCCGCAACCAACAGCCTTGATCATATCTACAGAAACCTCTCCTGTGTATGCGCCACTAGTATGGTCAGCACAGTTCTGAGCTGAGAGCTCAACCTTTGATCCTGCGAGAGCCTTGCCCACAGCGCAAAGGTGAGTAAATGGAGGGGCTACTACGAGGCCAACCTCAGCTGGTACTTCTGCAGAAGCCTCTGCAACCTGTTTTGCGAGTTCAACACCATCAACTTTTGTGGTGTTCATCTTCCAGTTTCCTGCTACGATTTTTCTTCTCATATCTATAAAAATAATTTAACTATTTAGGGGAGTGCGAATTTCGCAAAATTTATTGATATCAACAAAAAAAAGAGCCAGCAGCCTCGCGGCTCGCCGACTCTCAGACGTGTACTAAAACCTAAACCTACATCATAGATGCAACTGGTTTCAGTAATGTTGCACAAAAAAGTAAAAAAATACTCTTTTTTTATTTCTTAGCTTCTTCAATAGAAACCTTGCGGAACTCCTTAAGGTCTTTCATGAGCTCAAGAGCTGCTTTGCGAGCGCGTGCGCCTGCTGCTTTGTTACCCTTAACAACCTGAGCTTCAGCATTTGCTGAGAAAACTGCCATAGTCTCAGCGATCTTCTTTACGAGATTCTCCATAATGATATAATTTTAAAGTTATGTTATCAATTTTAGTTTACCTCGTGCAAGTTAGAAAAAAAATATTTACAAGCAAAAATTTTTATTGAAAATAGCTGAATTTCTATTGGTTAGTGTCTTTTTTAGGCTTGACATTCAATGATGTCATAGCTTTTTCTGCTCCGACAAAAGCCCAAGTGCGCACACCTTCAATAATTTTCTTGGCTATTTCCGGGATGATTTTACATTCTTCATCGGAAAAATTGCCAAGTACATACTCAATCTGGCGACCTTGCTCATAGTCGTGTCCGACACCCACTCTGATGCGTGGATATGAGCTGGTACCCAGGAGATTGCAGATGTTTTTCAGTCCGTTATGACCGCCATCGCTGCCTGCTTTGCGCATTCGGAGGGTTTCAAACGGAAGGTTAACATCATCGCAAATGATAATAGTGCTTTGGATATCAATGTCAAGCTTCTGGATCCAGTATCTGACAGCGTTTCCGCTGAGATTCATATAAGTAGAAGGCTTGAGCAAGTAGAACTTTCTACCCTTATCCTTTACCAAGGCGATATCGCCGTAACGGTCGGGCGTAAAGCTAATATTGGATGCTTGAGCCCAAGCATCCAATATTATAAATCCAATGTTGTGTCTTGTTGTAGCATACTCAGCTCCAATGTTGCCAAGTCCTACTACTAGATATGTTTTTTCAGACACAGCTCGTCACTTTATGCCTTAGCAGTGTTACGGGTAGTCTTAACGCCACAGATGATAGTATCCTTGTCTGTGATAACTGTTGCGTTCTCAACCTTTACATCACCAGCCTTGATTCTCTTATCAAGACCAAGAGAAGTAACGTCTACCTTAACGATATCAGGAAGGTTGTTCATAAG
>JAFNUQ010000244.1 GCA_017383945.1 Bacteroidales bacterium
AGCAGCTACCAGACATTGACTGTCCCTGAGTCTCAATATAGCATTAAAGCTCCAGTAGCATCAAAGCCGCTCTTTGAAAAAGAAATATTCTATGTCAGGACAAACCTGCTGCTCCCTCTGTCAAATATTGGCGTAGAGGTGCCGATTTCGGAGAAGATCTCTGCAGGAGTTGACTGGTACTTCCCTTGGATATTCAGAAACCCTGACAATCGCCATTGCTTCCAGCTCCTTGGTGGCAGCCTTGAGGGCAGATACTGGCTTGGAAACGCCAAGACAGAGGATGACAAGATGGAAGGCCACTCTGTGGGTCTTAATGTCGGCGCAGGCTATTATGACTTTGAGTGGGACTTCAGCGGAAAGCAGGGTGAGTTTGCGACAGTAGGAGTGGATTATCTCTATTCTCTTCCTATCTGCAACGACAGGCTGCATCTTGAGTTCTCTCTTGGTCTGGGATATATCTACTCCTATGTCAGACCATATGATGTGCTTGTGAGCGGAGGTCTCGCATTCAAGAAGGGATATATTGAGCATTTCCACTGGGTAGGCCCTACAAAGGCTACTGTGGCGCTCGTTTTACCGATAAAGATTAGTAGGAGGATTGGTAGATGATGAAGTCGGTAAGACATATTGTAATGTGCTTCTTGCTTCTTGTGTCTGTATACGGGTGCACTCGTATCCCTCTGCACGAGAGATCTACAAAGATTGATCTCCTTATCAAAGTAGAAGTCGATCTTGATCACGATGTCAACCTCTCCTACGATACTACACTCGATCCGGAGTTGAAAGGTAAGATTGAAGGTTATATTCCGGAATATCACGAGGTGCTTTTTTATGATACCGTTACCCACGATCTTGTGACTTCTCAGATTGTAGGATCGACCGGCGGTCAGTTATATGTGCCGGTAGGGGACTACAATATGGTTATCTATGGTCTTGGTACTAAGTCGACTCAGGTCAAAGACCTCTATAACAGACTTCAGTCCGATGCATTTACAACGGATATAACCAAGGCGATGGCTGACAAATTCAAAGCCATACAATACAACGCTCCTGCTGATTCAAAAGCTTCTTCAAAAGGCTACGAAGATGACCCTATCATCCACGAGCCTGATCACCTTTATGTAGCAAATGTCTTTGATGTAAATATCCCTGCCTTTACAGGGAAGGATATTGTCGTCACTGTAAAGGCCGGCTCAAGCAGTATCATCGATATTTACAGTCTTGAGATCTTGAATATGAAGGGTGCAGAGAATATAGAAAAGATTGATGCCTTCATCACTGGTCAGGTCAAGTCCAACTACTTCGGTACTCCGACACGCAGTGCAGATCCCGCAACCTTGTATGTTACTCTCACTCCTGATGCAGTCAATCAGCGCCTATGGACCGTCTTCGGAACATTTGGAAAGCTCCCGGGCAATGAAAACAAGATATATCTTGATATCACAGTGACAGACTCAGGTGGTGGTCAGTACCGCTATATTTATGATGTCACCGACCAGTTTGACGATGTCAATAATACAGATAACAAGCTTGTGATTGACGGAAGTGATATCAATATCCCTAAGGCTGAATCCGGAGGTGGAGGTTTTAATCCTTCAGTGGATGACTGGGAAAATGAAGAGATAGATGTGCCGCTCTCGTAGAACTATTATAACAAAACTATAAATAACAATATTATTAACTATTAAATCATTTACAAATGAAAAGGTTTTTCTTCTTAGCAGTTGCTGCAACAATGGCTTTTGCAGCTTGCAACAAGACCGAGGTCGTTTATCCAGATGGTCCTCAGGAGATTTCATTTACAGCAGTCAGCAAGGTTGCTACTAAAGCTCCGGTGGCTGGATCTGCTTTCTCTACAGGAGATAATATGGATGTGGAAGCGTATTTGTCTGAAGGCGGCGCTGCCGCAGGTACATATTTTACCGAGACTACTTTTTCTAACAATGGAAGTAATTGGACAGGAGGTAAATACTGGCCACTCACACCTTCTACTCTTAATTTCCTTGCAGTTACAAACACAGGCGGTGGTGTCGCAGAACATGTAGAGAATGTATTTACTACAACAGCTTCTGCTCAATCTGTAGTCTCTACTCTCACAGGAAACGAGGATAAATCTCAGACTGATCTTATGTTTGCCGCTGGACACGGAAATAATACTCCTGGTAATTATCCAGTAGTTTCAATGACCTTTAAACATGCCCTTTCATGGATTACTTTTAATGTTAAAAATGGTACTGCAGGCGGTCCAACAATAACTGTAAACTCAATTACTGTAAATGGTGTAGCAGCCAATGGAACTTTGACTGTAACTAATCCTAATTTTGCTGCACTGGCAGCAGCGACAGGAACTGGTATATGTACAACAGAAAATCTTAGTGCAGAATGGACAGCAAAATCAACGGCTGCTAATCTCAAAGTTCTTAAAGATGATGCTAATTATGCTGACGCTTTAGTATTAACAAATGGTTTTGTTGAATTTGGTAAAGGTGTTCTTGTAGTTCCTGGTGATCAAACTTCATTTACTATCAACTACACAGTTACTGATGGAGGTAATTCTAATACATTTAATTATACACATACTATTACAGGTACACCACAACCTACTTGGGACATGGCGAAGAAGTATACATATAATGTAACAATTACGCTTAACGAAATTCAGATTACTCCAATCGTTGATGGTTGGGATGATACAACTCCTGCAACAGAAGTATCTCTATCATAAGCTATAAATTTCACCCGGCTGGACCTGACCGTCTTGCCGGGTGCCAATATAGATCTAGAAACAAATGAAATTCTTCAGATGCATTTTTGTGCTGTGGGCTGTTGTGATGCTATGTGGCTGTTCTAAGGAGGGTGCTCCTGAGAAGGGCGATGCTATTGCATTACAACCGACATTGGAAGGGAGCGTTAAGACGCGTGCATCGCTGTGTGACGACGAGATCGGACTGAGAGACTATCGTTGTCATATCTATTCCTATCTTTACGGCAGCTCCACTCTCTACTTTGACTCAGATCTGCAATATTCAGATGAGAATCAATTTGATGCTAGCACGCACAAATGGTCTTTTCATGGTGCCGGGGGCTACAAGAGCTACTATTGGCCATTGGCCACTTCACTGGACTTCTTTGCTATTGCTCCTCTTCCCCAACCTGCGCCAGCTCCTGTCTATAGCAGCTATGTGACTGTTGATCAGACTTCCAATCCTCCGACATTTGCTGCGCAGATGCCTTTAAACGCCACGGGCGAGGGTGATAATCAGGAAAATATCACAGAAGTGATGTGTGCCTATACCCCTGGCAAAACTTCTTCTCAAGGTGCTGTGCCTCTGGAGTTTAAGCATCCTTTTGCTGCTATTGTCTTTAAGGTCGGACAGTCGCATAGAGATCTGACAGTCAACAATATTGTTATCAAGGATATAAACTATACCGGCACCTGCGCTATAGATAATTCCGGTAATATGTCTTGGAATTTGGGAGCAGATAGGGGTGATCTGGAGTTTAATATTGCTAAGATTATCCCTGGTCAGGTTAACTTCGGAGCTGAGCT
>JAFNUQ010000245.1 GCA_017383945.1 Bacteroidales bacterium
TGTTTCTCAATATATGTTTGGCTAAATCCACTCTCTAGCATATGCATATACTTTAGCCTTTCTGCATAGCCATGTTTCCTATACTTTTTAGACATAACAAAACCCCGAAAGTATTTTGTCTAACTTTCGGGGTTCATGTCAGATGCGGGGCTGATTTTTATCATTCAGACGGGATTAGAACTCCCACTTGCCTGTGCGCTGTGCATCGCGTTCGCTCCAGTAGCCCTTGCGAGCATCTTCTGAAGAGAAAGTAAGTGTGCCGTCACTCTCAAAGACTTCACCCTTATAAGTAGTCTTGATGTGAATAGAGATCGGCTTATCATAGCCATACTTGTCAGCTGAGAGGGTAAGAGTTCTCTCATTGCCGGCAACCTTGCCATTGATAGTCCACTCATAGCTATCATAATCCATACGTGCATCAAGAGTATAGTCAGTTGCAATATTCTTGTTAACCACGATGTCATTAAGAACTACAAGAGTTGTATTCTGAAGACGGTTGTTCAGATCGTTAGCAGCCTTTGAATTGCGTACTGCCTGACCATTGCGTACCCATCTTGTCATCCAGAAATCGCCGAGATCCTCACCAAGATAATAACCTGGCTCAGGTGGCTGGTTGTATGCAATATTCTGAGCAGCAACGCTATTGCGGTAGATAATATCACTCATCAAAGTGTGGAAACGGTATTCGGTAGGGATATCTGTCATATATACTCGGAGATACTTGTTATCGCTGGTGCGTACCACGAGTTCCTCTCTCCAGTCACCGAAGAGGTCAGCGCTGATAGCTGGGTTTGACTTAGTACCGTTGTTAGCCGAGCACTCAGCCTCGCCTGGAAGAGTAAAGTAATCTACACCTGCACCATTCCATTTAGAGATGCGCATATATCTGTTACTGCGCACTGGAGGCATTGGAGCCTGACCAGGAGCCGGACGACGCTGCTGCATCTGAGGCATAGCTGGTCTATCAACATATCCATCAAGGAGTTCTCTGCTCAAATCGCCATCCCACCAGATGCTGAAGTTTACACTTGGAGAAACGCCGCATATCATGCGACCGTCAGCAGTATATGTTCCTGGAGTGTTTGAAGCCCAGGCCTCTGCACCAGGGAATCTTGGATCGATATCCGCTGAATTGGCTCTGCCCACGTCAGAGATTGAAGGATAGCACCAGATGAGTTCGCCAGTAGCCGCATCTCTCATCTCAGAACCCTGGCCAAGAGGCGAAGTCTCATGGCACTGCCATACCTCAAGACCCTCACGCCAAGGAAGAAGATCTGACATGTGCATAGCGTCTCCGTGGCCATAACCGGTCGAATAGATGCCAGTTCCATCGTGATCAATAGCACAAGCGCCATAGACGATCTCATCCTTGCCGTCACCATCAATATCGCCAATGCGAAGGTTGTGGTTGCCCTGCTTCTCATACTGGATGTACTTATCATCATCGGCAGTTGTATCAAATGTCCAACGCTTAGAAAGCTTGCCATTGCGATAATCCCACACCTCAACAACAGTCTTTGAGTAATATCCGCGGCATGTCACGATGCTAGGAAGCTTGCCGTCGAAGTAGCCCACGCCACCAAGGAAGCGGTCAACTCTATTGCCCTCGGCATCACCGAAATCATAGGTATCACCTCTTGAGATGAAAGGTGCTCTTGCAAGCTCGGCACCTGTCTGGCCATCAATAACAGAAAGGAACTCAGGACCCTCGAGGATCATACCATAGGTGCGCTGATCTTTATTCATATTGCGATAGTCAGTGCGGCCATCACCATCTGTATCAGGGATCACACTACCATCACCAAATTTGGTACCCTCTGCAGTCTTGACAGCAAGCTCTGATCTGCCATCACCATCAAAATCGTGCATCATCAACTGAGTATAGTGAGCACCCTGGCGGATATTTATACCAAGGTCAACTCTCCACATAAATGTTCCGTCGAGCTCGTAGGCATCAAGGAGATTGCCCTCCTCGCAGATTCCACCACGAGAGTTGTCATAGCTTCTTGTCTCCATCTTTACAACGATCTCATATTCTCCGTCGCCATCTAGGTCACCCACGATAGCGTCGTTTGGTGAATAGAAACCATCTTCATAACCCTCAACAGACTTGATTGGGATCTCAAGATATGGCTTGGCAGCCTTCTCAGGAGTGAGAAGATAAGACTCGCCTTTCTCTGGAGACTCACCGGCTGTAACCACGATATAGCGCTGATTTTCAGCCACTACCACATCAACATCCTTATAGAATGTCGACTCGGTAAGAGGAGATGAATTGAGTTTTACAGGTGCAGCATCGGCAGTCTGTCTATACAGGTCAAATGCCACATCAACAGGGTCAGACTCAAGATAACGCCAGCTCACTGATACAACTCCCTCGCCATTATGGATAGCCATAACGCCACGATTTAGCTGCTCCTTGTAGATGCCATCTTGATAATTAGGACCCTTTTTCTGCTCAACATCACCGCAACAAGATGCGATTATGAGCATTGCAACAGGTGCTAAAAATTTAATTGCTTTCATAAGACGGTTGTTTTAATTATGATTTTTTTAAAAATGTTGCTATTTTTATCTCTCAAATTTAGAAAAAAACCATTAACATAACACAAAATGATGAAATCCATTAAGAAATCAGTTGTTGTTTTTCTTTGCGCTTCGCTCTTTTCAGTGAGTGCTCTAGCTCAGAATAACAACCAGAGACCATCTCGTCCAGATCCTAGCGAGAGCGTCAAGACCGTTGTAGAAAGAATTTACAACTATCTCAACGGATGTACACCTGCTGCCCTTGTTGACGGCAACGGCAAAGTCATCAAGGACTACAGCAAGATTGACAAGAACACTACCTATCAGAAGGGCGATTTTGGTATCAATACCTATGAGTGGGGTGTTACTTATTCTGGTATGCTCCAGCTCAGCGAAGTTCTTGGCGACAAGAAGTATGCAGACTATGTTTATGACCGTCTCAATGTAATCGGCATGGCTTATCCTCACGTTAAGAAATATTGCGATGAGACAGGCTACAGCATGAGACTCACTCCTCTCAACACTCCA
The DNA here is from genome assembly GCA_017383945.1 of Bacteroidales bacterium. Taxonomy (GTDB): domain Bacteria; phylum Bacteroidota; class Bacteroidia; order Bacteroidales; family UBA932; genus Cryptobacteroides. Next base: position 3,055 of record JAFNUQ010000245.1, read on the forward strand.
AAATGGCTTGATGACTGCGGTGCCATGACAGCAGCTATGATCAAGGCAACTCTTGCAGACCCTGCTCGCAGCAAGGAGTTCAGAGCTCTCCTTGACAATTGGTTTGTCTTCACTATGTATGAAGAGTATCGCATGAGCGACGGCATCCTTGCACGTCACCGTCCTGTTACAAATTCAGTATGGCTCGATGATATGTATATGGGCATCACTCCTATCGCCTACAGAGGCGTTCTCAGCCAGAGAGAAAGAGGAGATCTCACCCAGAAGTACTACAATGAGGCCATCAACCAGGTACTCCTCTTCAAGAAATATCTTTGGGTTCCTGAGAAGAAGATCTATCGTCACGGTTGGGTAGAGAGCATGGGCATCCATCCTGATTACCACTGGGCTCGCGCCAATGGTTGGGCAGTGCTCACAATGTGCGACGTGCTCGATGCAGTGCCTCAGCACACTCAAGGCTGGACAGAGGTTCGCGACCTCCTGGTTGCTCTCCTCGAAGGCTTGGCTCCTTATCAGTCTCCAGAAGGCACATGGCACCAGCTTCTCGATATGAACGATACATATCTTGAGACAAGTGCAAGTGCAATGTTTGTATATGGTTATGCACACGCTATCAATAAGGGTTGGATTGACAAGACTGCGTTCCAGGATATCGCTAAGAGTGGTTGGGCAGCAGTGGCACGTCAGGTAAACGAGATCGGTCAGGTTGAGAATACTTGCGTCGGCACAGGTCTTGGCTGGACAAATACATTCTATGCAAACCGCCCTGTAAATCTTTATGCAGCTCACGGTTATGGCCCTGTTCTCCTCGCAGGTGCAGAGATGCTCAAGCTCTATGCAGCAGAAAAAGAGGCAAGAGCTAATATGAGACCAGCTCGCGGCGGTTTCGGCCCGATGGTTCAGAGACAGGAAGGCAAGCCAATGGTATTCCTCGCAGGCGACTCAACTTGCAAGAACGGCTCAGGCAACGGTGGCAACAAGCAGTGGGGTTGGGGTAGCTTCTTCCAGGAGTATATGACTGACGGAGTAGTTGTAAACAACCTCGCAGTAGGTGGCCTCAGCAGCCGCACATTCTACACCGGCAACTGGCCAGCTCTCAGAGATCAGATCAAGGAGGGTGACTACGTAATCATCCAGTTTGGCCACAATGATATGGCTCCTCTCAACACAGGTCGCGCAAGAGGTACACTCAACGGTGTAGGTCCTGAGTATCAGACAGTTGTAATGGAGAAGAACGGTGCACCTGTAGATGTATATTCATATGGTCACTATGTACGTATGATGGTTCGTCAGGCCAAGATGCGCGGCGGTATTCCAATCGTAGTATCCCCTACTCCTCAGAACAGATGGGAGTCTAACCACAAGGTTCAGCGCTTCAACGAGACTTTCAACGCTTGGTGTGAGCAGGTAGCTAAGGAAGAGGGCGTAGTTTATATCAATGTAAACGAGCTCGCCGGTACTGCATATGACAAGATGGGTAAGGCTGCTGCACAGAAGGACTACTTCGCAGACAGCGTTCACACATTTGAAGCTGGTGCTCGTCTCTACTGCAAGACTCTCGCAGACGCTCTCAAGGCATCTAAGAGCCCTCTCGGAAAATATGTAAAATAGTCATTCTATTTACAAGCATACAAAAATCCCCGGCTTCAAATGACATGAACCCCGAAAGTTAGACAAAATACTTTCGGGGTTTTGTTATGTCTAAAAAGTATAGGAAACATGGCTATGCAGAAAGGCTAAAGTATATGCATATGCTAGAGAGTGGATTTAGCCAAACATATATTGAGAAACA
>JAFNUQ010000246.1 GCA_017383945.1 Bacteroidales bacterium
GATTGATGGTGCTCTTCTCGTTGAGTGATTCGCTTGCAGCGCAAGCTCCCTCAATGAAATAACGGTCTTTCTCGCTGTCATAGGATACAAATTCTCCCATAAACTGAGCGGTCTGCTGTACCATATCGTAGTACTCATCAATCACTTCCTGCGAAGGGTTATCGCGGTAGATGAGCTCCGACATATAGATTGGATGAGGCTGTTGCCAGATGATGAATGAACCGATATCAGAAGGCGCTTCAAGTGCTGTAGGGTCTGTCATCTTCATCCATCTCACGCCGCTAAATCCCTGACGCTCAGCGATCTTGCGAGCTTCTGGCATTGCTGTCTTGAACCATCTGAGCTGCTTCTCAAGAAGGTCGGCCTTGCCCCAGGTTGCATAGTGGAAACTGTGCCACATTACCATCTCAAGGTGGAATTTTCCAAACCAAGAGTTGTAGGTCATACCAGTCTCAGCCGGTGGATAATTCTGAGCCTCTTGTACTCTCATCAAGTACTGAGAAAGCACTACCCTTCTCTCAAGAAGTGGAGCTGCTTCGTTGGTACAGAGGGAGAAGTCTACTACACCGCTTGTCTTCCAGTATTCGTTCCACATCTTTTTGCCACTGGCAGCGGCTTGTTTGTAGCCCATCGCTGCTTTGCTTGGCTGATCTGGAGTGTAACCGATACTGAAGCTCCAAGCCTGATGCTCTGGAGTGAGGGTAAGAAGATGCTCCTCTGTCTGCTCAAAGCTTGCTCCTGACCAAGATATGTTGGCGTAGTATACGGTCTCGTCAATTACTCTCTTGACGATGGCGTTATTGCTGTCAAGGCTGACAATCTCGGTGCTGTGCTTGTCTGCTGAGTTCCAGTCAGATCCGTCATCGGTGTGACCACCTGTCGGGTATGGGAAGCGGATGATTACTGGGATGAGTTCCTCGCTGGTAATATTTGCAGCAACGAGATCTTCATCACCTGCACTCACTGTCTGCACTGCAACTGGCTTGCCGCGGAACTTGAATTGAGACTTGAGCACTCCGTTCCACATATCAAGTGTCTGATTAACTTCGGTGATTTCTTCTACGCTCATCCCGGCGAAGCCAAAGTTTCCGAGGTGCACACGGTGAGGATTGGATCTGATCCAGTCAGCGGCAGCTTGGTTGCGAGCTGGCTGACCGTGGCCTACCTGCACGGAATAAACGCCCTCAGGATGTCCTGGAAGTGGGTGGTTTTCAAGCGTTTCTTCGTGAGTGTAGCCTTCTGTGTTAGGGAACGAATGCCAGCTCCATTCGCTATAGCTGCCAAGAGACAGACCGTCCTTGTAGTACTCTGGGAATGTCTGTAGTCCCGTGGCATCAAGTGTTACTGTAAATTCTCCGTTGCCCAGGTTGAGTGAATGTAGCGGGTTGACGCTGTCAACGTGTGGGTTGTTGCGTGTGACGAGCGCTTCGCGGTCAATTTTTCCGCTCTGGCAACTGACTAGCATTGCCGCACTCAGGATTAATAGTAGTGTTTTTTTCATATAGGGTAATTTATTCTTCGATCTCACATCCGGTGAAGTAGAACTGCTTCTCGGATGTCTCCTTGTCAAAGCAGCAATAGGTCATTTCTGCACTTGAAAGTACTTCTCCATCTACTTTGAGTTCAGTATCAATTACTGCAAAATTGCGTTTCATCTCTCTGATGCGTCCGCGGAGCTCGATTGTAATCCCCTCTTTTACCGGTACCGGCTTGCCATATTTCATATTCAGGCGCACTGTCATGCCGGCAACTTGAAGCTTGCGATTGACTATCCATCCTCCGAGCTCATCAAGGAGTGTGCACTGGATGCCTCCGTGGAGCGTGCCGATCCAGCTCTGATATTCTGGTTTTGGCTGCCAGTAGCAGACTACATCCTCACCGTCTTCATAGAACTCCATTTTGAGTCCATAAGGGTTTGATGGGCAAC
>JAFNUQ010000247.1 GCA_017383945.1 Bacteroidales bacterium
AATATAGTAAAAAATAAACTTTATATTTGAGTGTAAAACTGGTGCGTTATGTGTAAAACTTGTAAAAGTCTCAAGGAAACATCTTCCTATTCTGCGGAAGATGCAAAGTTTATGGAGCTTGCTATCAATCTTTCTGTTGAAAATATTGATACAGGAGGCGGCCCTTTTGGCGCGGTGATAGTAAAAGATGGGGAAGTCATATCCACTGGTACAAACCGCGTCGTTCCTAATTCCGATCCCACAGCACACGCAGAAGTGATGGCAATCAGAAGCGCCTGCGCAAAGCTTGGCACATTCCAACTCACAGGATGCACTGTATATAGTTCTTGTGAGCCTTGTCCAATGTGTCTGAGTGCACTTTATTGGGCTGGCGTGAGCAGAATCTGCTATGGAAACACCAAAGATGATGCTAAGGCTATCAACTTTGATGACTCCTTCATATATGATCAGCTGGAGCTGAAATATGAGGAGCGCTCGATTAAGTGCGAGCATTTCATGCGTTCAGAAGCTCTCCGCGCCTTCCAAAAATGGGACTCAAAGGAAGACAAGGTAGAGTATTGACATACCTTACTATAATTTCTTTTCTAGAGTAAGGACGTTCTTGCCCTCGATTCTTTCATATCTTACCTCATTCATTATCTGCCTGATGAGGAAAATGCCTAGTCCGCCGATCTGTCGGTCATCAGCCGATAGAGTTACGTCGGCCTCCGGAGCTGCAGTCGGGTCAAACTCCTTGCCTGTGTCTGTGAGAACAAGGATGATTGATCCTTCGTGCAGTCTTGCAGAAAGATAGATGGACTGGTGCTCTTCTTTAGGGTAGGCATAGTTGATAATATTGACAACTGCTTCCTCGAGCACAAGGTTAAGATTGAAGACGATATCGGGAGCTAAGGAGAATTCGCTTCCTAATTCTTCAATGAACTCATAGAGTCTGCTTATCTCAGATATGTCGTTTGCGAGTATGATGGTCTTTTCCATAATTAACAGTATTTAAAGCACATTACCGTAATATCATCACTTTGATTTGCGCCATCTGCATGATGTTGTACAGCTGCAAATGTTGCGTCAATAATCTGCTCAGGGCTAGATTTTGAGTGGTCCTTGAGCAATGATATCAGCTTGTCATCACCGAACTGATTCATGTCATTGTCCTCTGCTTCGTTGACTCCGTCCGTGAAGAGGTAGAGCATCATATCTTTATCAATATTTGTTTCTTGCCCCTGATATGGGAATCCCTCAAACAAGCCCAATGGAAGGTTCGGTATTACGTTCATTGCAGAAACATTGCCATTCTCTTCAATGAGGATAGGCGCATTGTGACCCGCATTGCAGTAGGCCAGATGTCCAGTCTTCATATCGAGTATGCCCAAGAAAGCAGTACAGAACATGTTTGACTCGTTTCCGTCTGACAAAGAGTTATTTAGCGAAGTGATAATCTCTTCGGGCTTGTCCAAGTGTGATGCAACTGACCTGAATAGGCGGCACGTTACAGCCATCACGAGCGAAGCAGGAATGCCCTTGCCTGAAACATCGCCGATAATGAAATACAGTTTCTCGTTTTCAATGAAGAAGTCATAAAGGTCGCCGCCGACTTCCTTTGCAGGAACAAGCTTTGCGCTGAGAGCAAGGTCATCTCTTTCCGGAAAAGCAGGGAATGACTTAGGAATCATTCCCATCTGGATCGCGTGTGCGATTCTTAATTCGCTCTCGATGCGCTCCTTGTTGGCTGTAGTTGCTTTTAATTCGTCAATATACTGAACCAGCGAATGTTGCAGATACTCAAATGAGTCGTGCAGCTCCTTGAGCTCATCTTGCGAATGTATCTGAGGCAGCTCTGCGTCAAACTCCCCATGAGCAATTTTCTTTGCCACGTCGGAGAAGTCCTCGACAGGAGCAACCACTTTCCTGATGCCGTTGTAGCTCATCGCGATCATCACAAGAAGTGCTAGTATTCCGAGGATTATCAGCATATTTC
>JAFNUQ010000248.1 GCA_017383945.1 Bacteroidales bacterium
ATAAAGGTGTTGGCATATCCGTTGGTAATCTGCAGAGCAGCACCAAGAAGCATAGAGAATATGAAGAAAATAGCAAAACGTTTCTCCTTGAAGAGAGCAAATGCGCTCAATCCGGTAGCTTCTGCAAAACTCTGAGTACCTGCACTCTTAGGCTTGCAAGGACAATTTGGAAGGAAGAGAGCATATATGCAGAGCACGACACTGACTGCACCTGAAACAATAAACTGGTTGTATGTGTGCTGGAACTGCACGCCATCTGCGCCCTTTACAAAGTTTACGAGGAGCATTGAACAGATGAAGCCTATTGTGCCGAAAACGCGAATAGGAGGGAAGTCCTTTACAGGATCCTTACCAGCTTTTTCAAGCGCATTGTAGGCCACAGAATTGGAAATAGCGATTGTCGGCATAAAGAATGCAACGCTCAATGTATAAAGAGCATAGAACACTCCAAACTGGATTGCAGCGCCTGCGCTCATCGCATAGAATCCAGCGGCAAGCATTGTAATTCCGGCAAGGCCGTGAGAGAACGAAAGTACCTTCTGAGCCGGGATCCAACGATCTGCAACAATGCCCATAATAGCAGGCATAAAGATTGAAACAAAACCTTGAGTTGCAAAGAAAAGCCAAATCTGCTCACCAAAACCCGACTTGGCCAAGAAACTTCCCATTGAAGTGAGATATGCACCCCATGCTGCAAACTGAAGGAAGTTCATGATAATCAGCTGAAGGCTGACAAGTGATTTTTTCATATATGCTTGATTTAGTATTAATCGTTTTAGCTTACAAAAATAAATGATTTTAGTGGGAAAAACACTATCTTTGAAGAATGAAATTTACACTATCCTGCGTTGACCCTCATTCAAGTGCCAGATGCGGCACACTGCACACAGACCACGGAGATATCCAGACTCCGATATTTATGCCTGTTGGTACTGTCGGCTCGGTCAAAGGCGTATACCATAGAGACCTTAAAGAAGACATCAAAGCCGAGATTATACTTGGCAATACATACCATCTTTATCTCCGTCCGGGACTTGATACACTCAAGGCTGCCGGCGGACTCCACAAATTTGAATCTTGGGATAGGCCCATCCTCACAGATAGTGGCGGATTCCAGGTGTTCTCTCTCAGCCCCATCAGAAAGCTGACAGCAGAAGGCTGTAGATTCAGCAGCCATATCGACGGCTCAAAGCACCTTTTTACCCCTGAAAACAACGTTGATACTCAGCGCATTATCGGTGCTGATATTATGATGGCGCTAGACGAATGTTGCCCTGGCGACGCTTCGCACGACTATGCCCGCAAGAGCCTCGACCTCACAAAAGGCTGGCTGGAGAGATTTGACAAGCGCTTCCGCGAGACAGAGCCGCTCTACGGCTATTCGCAGTGCTATTTCCCAATCGTGCAAGGCTGCGTTTACCCTGACCTTCGCCGTGAGGCAGCAGAGCACGCAGTGCAGATGGGAGCTGATGGCTATGCCATCGGAGGCCTTGCGGTGGGAGAGAGCTCAGAGCAGATGTACGAGACAATCGAGCTCGTGTGCCCATTGCTGCCTAAGGACAAGCCAAGATATTTGATGGGAGTCGGTACGCCTGTCAATATCCTTGAAGCGATTGAGAGGGGAGTGGATATGTTTGACTGCGTAATGCCAACCCGCAACGGACGCAACGGAATGCTCTTCACCTGGGACGGCATTATGAATATGCGCAATGCAAAATGGGCAGAGGACTTCAGTGAGATTGATCCTCTCGGTGCCTCATTTGTGGACCATAACTATTCAAAAGCCTACCTCCACCACCTCTTCAAGGCCGGGGAAATGTTTGCAGCAATGCTTGCGAGCGAGCACAACCTCGCATTCTATCTCGACCTAGTCAGAGAAGCTCGCAAGCACATTCAGGCAGGAGACTTCGCAGCTTGGAAGAAACAGACGGTAGAACGCATTAGCAGAAGAATGTAAGATGCTCGGTATCAAAAAGATAGACTGGTATATAGCAAAGACGTTTATACTCACGTTCTTTGTGGCGTTGCTGCTCATAATCGGCATCGTCATCATCTTTGATATCTCCGAGAAAATTGACTACTTCGTCAAGAATGAAGCTCCAATAAAGGAAATCATATTTGACTATTACCTAAACTTCATTCCATATTTCGTAAATATGTTCTCGCCGTTGTTTGTGTTCATCACGGTGATATTCTTCACCTCCAGGATGGCATCAAACTCCGAGATCATTGCGATTCTTTCTTCCGGCGTCAGCTACAAAAGGATGCTTGTGCCGTATATAGTTTCATCCATATTCATCGGCCTGCTCTCTCTAGGACTCAATCTCTTTATCATCCCTCAATCCAATGTCACAAGGGTTGAGTTTGAGAGCAAATATGTCAAGAAAAATGAGACATTCAATCTCAGAGATCTCCATTATCAGATAGCACCCGGTCAGTTTGTTTATATTGAGTCATTTAGCCGCTGGAACAACACTGCATATCGATTCTCAATCGAAGATATCAAAGACAATAAACTGGTCAAGAAAGTTGCGGCAGAAAGCGCAAGATGGGAAGAAGAGACAGGTAGTTGGAATATGCGCAAGGTAGCAATCCGCGACTATAGCCACGGACTCACCGATGAGATCCAATACAAAGCTCAGGTAGACACAGTCATTGAGCTGACACTCAAGGACTTGTTTAACAACAAAAAGACTGTAGAAACCCTTGATGCAGCGGCACTCAGCGACCTGATTGAAACGCAGAACATGCGTGGCGATGCCAACGTAATGTATGCCCAGATTGAGAAGAACAGACGCCTTGCGCTTCCATTCTCGGCAATCATCCTGACAATTATGGGAGTTACACTGTCTTCTCGCAAGAAGCGTGGCGGCATCGGCTGGAACATCGGACTTGGAATCGCTCTTGCATTTGGCTATATCCTTTTCCTCAGATTAAGCGAAATGTTTGTCTACACCAATACGCTGCCTGCGTGGATAGCACTATGGATTCCAAATGTTTTGTTTGCAATAATTGCTGCATTCATATACTCAAAAGCACACAAATAACCCAGACAATGATAGTAAAAGTCATCAACAAGAGCGACAATGCTCTTCCTAAGTACTCGACTGAGTTTGCCTCAGGAATGGACGTCAGAGCGGCCAATTTTGAACCCATCGTGCTCAAGCCTCTTCAGAGAGCAATGGTTCCAACCGGCCTCTACTTAGAAATCCCTCAGGGATATGAGGTTCAGGTGCGCCCAAGAAGCGGACTTGCAGCTAAAAGAGGTATCACAGTGCTCAATACTCCAGGTACAATTGATGCTGACTATAGAGGCGAGGTGTGCGTGATTCTTGTAAATCTCAGCAACGATGACTTTACCATTATGAGGGGCGAGAGGATTGCTCAGCTTGTGCTTGCAAAGCATGAAGTAATTGAGTGGCAAGAAGTTGAAGAGCTTGCAGAATCTGGCAGAGGCGCCGGCGGTTTCGGCAGTACAGGAGTAAAATAACAATGGAAATAAAAGATCTTTATGAGCTTTACCTTCAGTGTGACTGCAAGGTAACTACAGATAGTCGCAATATTCAGGGAGGAGAAATTTTCTTTGCACTTAAAGGAGAAAACTTTGACGGCAATCAATATGCACTCTCAGCCTTGGAAAAAGGAGCGAGATGGGCAGTTGTAGACTGCGGTAATCTTCCTAAAAGAGCAGAACTGATAGTTGTAGAAGACAGTTTCAAAGCACTCCAACAACTTGCTATTCATCACAGAAAACATGTCAAAGACGGCAAGCTTCCCGTTATCGGTCTCACAGGAACCAACGGCAAGACTACCACAAAAAACCTCATCGAGGCTGTATTGTCCTGCAAGTATAAAGTAACAGCAACCAAAGGCAACCTAAACAACGATATAGGTGTGCCACTTTCTTTGCTTAGCATCACACCGGACACTGAGATTGCGGTAATCGAGATGGGAGCCAATCACCCCGATGACATCACCAAGCTTGTGCAGGTAAGTCAGCCGGACTACGGACTCATCACCAATGTGGGCAAGGCTCATCTTCTGGGCTTCGGCTCATTTGAAGGCGTGAAGGCTGCCAAAGGCGAATTATATCGCTGGTTGGGCGAGCATCGCGGATCTCTAATCTTTGTCAACGAAGATGACTGCAACCTTCGCGAGATGGCCTCAAAACAGCCTTCTCACAGCTATGGCTACGGCATGAAGTATCAGGGAGCAGAACTGCTTCCAAGCAGCCCTGATCAGCCTTTCTTGCGCATTAAACTAGCAGGGGAGACCATCAACACACAGCTCGTGGGCAGTTATAATGCAGACAACGTACTCGCAGCACTCGCAGTAGGCGAATACTTCGGCGTCGCCCGTCATAAAGCGATAGCGGCAATCGAGGGCTACTGTCCTGCAAACAAGCGATCTCAGATGATGCGCACAGAGAAGAACACCCTCATCGTGGATGCCTACAACGCCAACCCTTCTTCAATGAATGCGGCGCTCGACAATTTCTCCAACGTGCAGGCAGAGCGCAAAATTGCAATGCTCGGAGATATGCGCGAGCTCGGCGAGGATTCGCTCGGAGAGCACATCAGCATCCTTGGCAAACTTCGCAGTATGGAGCTGGAAAGCTATCTAGTCGGAGAAGAATTTGCAAAGGCAGTAGAGCAGGAAGGAAAGGGCAGCGAAATGCTCTTCAGCACCTCCGAAGCGCTCACAGCATTCCTATCAGAACACCCTGTAGAGCAAGCAGTAATCCTGCTTAAAGGCTCACGTGGAATTGCGATGGAAAAGGTAATTCCGGTTCTATAGAGCATCTAACGCCACCTGTATTGGAGTTTCACTTCGGTGCGTTCAGGTTTATACTCAAGCCGCAGCCACAAGCTGTGGCTTCTGTTTATGTGCCAGGCACAAAATAGCGAGGCCTTCCATCCTCGGCCATAAAGTGCAGGGACATTGAAAGTTCCTGGAGCATCCTGCTCATAGACATAGATACGGTCATCCCAATTATCAACCTTATATACAGTTGCACGGGCACTCATCGTCAGTTTTTCCGTCTTGTGGGAAGCTTGCAGATAGGCCATGTGTGCAAATGAACGGCACCAGAGAGCATTGTAACGGAAAGCAAAACTCATCCTACCGGATGTCAGCAGACAATCCGCACGGACATCCACCCGCAAAGGAGCACTCTCGTCGGGGCGATATCTCAGATTTACCCTCAGTTGCGGCGACAATCCCAGCGAGTCAGACGGGGAGAGCTTGGGCTTCCACTGGGCAAGCAACTTATACTGCGCCTTTCCACCCCTCACGGCAAAGTCTGCGCTCGCAAACGTAGAAGCATCAGAATACCCCAAGGCAATACCGCTATATTCTTTATATTCAGGCGAATAGTAGCGTGCCTGCAACGCGAGATTACGACCATATTCGGGAACCCAGAGAAGTCCAGCCAGCGCAGCAATATGATTGCGATAGTGCCACGATGTTTCGCCGAAAAGGCTAATATCAGCAAAGCCATAGCGCAGATCCAGCGAAGATGCAGTGCTGCTTATCGTGCTTCCCAGAGTGAGATTTCTGCCACTCCAGTCAAGATGTGCAACTCCGGATTTACCGACAATATCGGCAGCTGCAGAGAGACCGAAACGGCCCAGTTCCCAATCGCTGGCGACTCCAATATGGCTGGCAGACGCACTAGGGCTCGCAGCAATTCCACTTGCCTTTTTGTGAAAGGCAGAAATGGATGAATAGCCGCTCAAGCTGAAACCGCTCCATTGATTAAGTCCTTGTCCGAAACGGGCAGAATAACTTCCCAATACCAATTTGCCAAGATGGCGTTTACCATAAATTGCGGCGCTGACTACTCCAAGATTGGGTTCCGGCTCAGAATAGCTAGTGCGACTAGTCCAATATAACTCCGCAACAGAGCCTAACTCAGCGTGATACTTAATCTTATAT
>JAFNUQ010000249.1 GCA_017383945.1 Bacteroidales bacterium
ACAGAAGGGAGTTGGTTGAAGCAGTCGTGTGCGTGGAGGTGCTGTTTTGCATACAGGAGGTAGCTTCAGGTGGCTACTGTGTGCGGAGAAGGGCCCCAGCGCACACGGGAAGATTGCGAGTGATGAAGACGCAGAGCGGAATGGCGGCTGACTCCAGGCGGGCGTAGTCAGGTTGGACTTAGCTGGCTACTTGTGGAGCCCTAGCCACCCGCGGCTGATAGCGGGGGAACCGCGAGTGATGACGACTTTGTGTCGGCATCACGAAGTGGTGGGATGGAGCGCAGCGGCTACTGCAACAGCGACATTAATGCCATCCATAGCACTGGAAACGATACCGCCGGCATAACCTGCACCTTCGCCACAAGGATAGACTCCTGGCACAGAAACATACTCATAAGTTTCCGGATCGCGAGGAATGCGCACAGGCGAAGAAGTTCTTGACTCAACGCCAAGAAGAAGTGCCGCATTGGTATAATAATTACGCATCTTCACGCGAGGAAAAGCCTTCTTCAAACGCTCTGCAACCATTGGCGGAAGCGCCTGATGAAGAGGAGCGGAAACCACGCCCGGGTGATATGAGGTCGGTGGCATAGCCTTGGAAATCTTGCCTAGGCAGAAATCTTCCATTCGCTGCGCAGGAGCGGTCATTGGGTTGGTAGCACCATAGCTCTGGGCAAGAGTAAACATATCCCTCTCGACATCGCGCTGAAAATCCATCAGTCGCATCGGATCATCACCAGGGACATCCTCTGGTTCAATCTGCACCACGACACCCGCATTGGCAAACTTACCAGAGCGCGCAGAGTTGGACATACCATTTAGAACCACCGTATTAGGCTCTGTAGAAGAAGGCACAAGGATACCTCCCGGACACATACAGAAAGAGAACACGCCGCGACCATCAACCTGCTCAACAAACGAGTATTCCGCTGCAGGTACACCTGGCTTCCACTGGCCATGATACTGGCACCAATTGATCTTCTCCTGAGGATGCTCGACTCTCACACCAAGTGCAAAACCCTTGGCCTCAAGCTCTCCTCCTTCAGAGAGAAGATACTCATAGATATCTCTCGCCGAATGACCTGTCGCAAGTATTATAGCCGCGCCATGATATACACTGCCATCGGCACAATGCGCCTCAAAGTTACCATCCTCCAAACGACTAAACGACACCAACTTAGAAGAGAAATGGTACTCTCCGCCATTTTCGACGATATAGTTGCGGATACTCTCCACAACTGCCGGAAGACGATCGGAGCCGATGTGCGGATGAGCATCTGTCAGAATATCCTTGGAAGCACCAAATCTCACTAAATTATGCAGCACCTCACGGATATCACCACGCTTTGAAGATCGCGTATAGAGCTTACCATCTGAAAATGCGCCTGCACCACCCTCACCATAGCAATAATTTGACTCTGGATTAACCACACCCTCGCGAGAAAGCAAAGCCATATCGCGCTTGCGGTCGTGGACATCCTTACCCCTCTCCAGCACGATTGGGCGGTGGCCGAGCTCAACGAGTTTGAGCGCTGCAAACATACCGGCAGGACCAGAACCCACGACAATCACATCAGAAGGATTCTCGAGCTTACGAGGCTCTGGAAGCGAATATGGAACATAGTTATCTTCTGGAGAATAAGCCTCATACTGATAGCGCCATACGGGCTCCTTACGAGCATCAATCGAGCGCTTTTTCAGCACCCATTTCAAACCGCCAGCCTTAGCTTCTATTTCCTTAATGCGAGGCTCTCTTGTGAGAGGACAGACTATTTCAAATGTTTTCATTGCAATCAATTAAAAATCAGCCATTCGTGACACTGGAGCAACATCAAGCGGAGTGCTCTCTCCAGCGAGGAAATGATGATAACCAGCAATAGCGATCATTGCCGCATTATCTGTAGTAAACTTGAATTCAGGAAGGTAGACATTCCACGCACGCTTGCGCGCCTCAAGAAGCATCCTCTCACGGAGGGCACTATTGGCCGAAACACCGCCACCGATTGAAATCTCCTTGATGCCTGTCTGCTTGGCAGCCTTTATCAGCTTATCCATCAAGATATCTATCAACGCTGTCTGGAAAGAAGCACAGATATCCTCCTTATTCTTTTCAACAAAATCCGGATCTATTGCCACCTGATCACGCACAAAATACAGCAGAGAAGTCTTGATGCCGCTGAAGCTATAATTCAATCCTTCCACATGAGGCTTAGAAAATTTAAATCTCTTAGGGTCTCCGTTCTTTGCCAGCTTGTCAATGATAGGGCCTCCGGGATATCCGAGTCCCATCATCTTGGAACATTTATCAAACGCTTCACCCACAGCATCATCGATAGTCTGGCCGAGTATCTCAAACTCAAGCGGACTTGTCACCTTGACTATCTGAGAGTTACCACCACTCACAAGAAGGCAGAGATATGGAAACTTAGGCTCTCTGACCTCTACACCTTCCTGGCGGATAAAGCTGGCAAGAAGATGTCCCTGAAGGTGATTTACCATTACGATAGGAATATCCAGAGCCAGGCCCATAGCCTTGGCAAATGAAGTACCGACCAAGAGCGACCCCAGCAGACCAGGGCCACGAGTAAAGGCAATAGCCGTCAGATCCTCTGGCTTGAGTTTTGCTCTCGAGAGCGCCTCGCTCACCACAGGAACGATATTGAGCTCGTGAGCGCGTGAAGCAAGCTCCGGAACCACGCCACCATAGGAGCGATGAACCTCTTGACTTGCAATCACATTGGAAAGTAAATAGCCGTCTTTGATGACTGCTGCTGAAGTATCATCACAAGAAGATTCGATTCCTAGTATAATATTTGCCATATCCAGTTATGCGTTTTCAGACGGCAAATTTAATGAAAAATATTATATTTGTAAGTTGTGCGTATTATGCGCGAGCGCGCGAGAGAAATGTATAGGAAGAAAGCATACATAGTCGGAAGAATAGCGGGTTTCTTTGTAGTCCTGCTGATGGCTATCGTTGTCGCTATACAGACCCCGTCCGTACAGACAAAGATCACAGGCCAAGCTGCACAATATCTTGATAAACACTTCGGCGCCCTGATAGAATATGACAAGCTCAGCGTAATGCCATCTGGCGCATTGCTCATAGAAAATGCTGTCATAATCGACAAGGACCCTTGTACGCTGGATCCACACAACAGAGGATTTGCACCTGTAGACACTCTCTTCCAAGCAGACCGCATCACAGCGACATTTTCTCTTAAAACCCTGATGGGAGAAAATGGTCTAAGACTCGGACGTGTCAACATAGAAGGAGGTTTCTTCCATCTATGTATCGAGAACACAAAAGACACATTAACCAACGTCC
>JAFNUQ010000250.1 GCA_017383945.1 Bacteroidales bacterium
GGTGCGATGTAACCACATTCTGCAGCAACCTCGACAAGCACATCAAGATTGCTAAGCGAATAGTTTACTGTCTGAGCATCAGCAAGTCTCTGAATGCCTTTTTTCATACCATAGGTAAAGATGCTCACGATACCAAGCACTTCTGCTCCTTCTTCTCTAAGGGCATTGACTACATCAATCGCGCTGCCTGCAGTAGAGATAAGATCCTCAACGACAACAACCTTGGCGCCTTTTTCCATACGGCCTTCAATGCGGTTGTTTCTACCGTGACTCTTGGCTTCGCCGCGCACATATCCCATCGGCATACCAAGAATCGATGCAGTAATTGCAGCGTGAGCGATGCCTGCTGTCGAAGTACCCATCAACATCTCGCACTCTGGGAAGTGCTCCTTAACAAGAGCAGCAAGACCATTCTCCACCTTTTCTCTCACTGAAGGAGCAGAAAGGGTAAGACGGTTGTCACAATAGATAGGGCTCTTAATGCCACTTGCCCAAGTAAACGGATCCTCTGGGCGAAGGAATACTGCTCCGATTGAGAGGAGCTCTTTTGCAATAATCTTCTGCATATCGTGATTACTTTATATCCAAAAACTCTCTAACACATCTATTATAGGCCTCAAGCGGATCTGAAGCCGCAGTGATTGGACGGCCTACTACAATATAGTCCGAGCCGATTTCTCTAGCCTTTGCCGGAGTAGTGATACGTACCTGATCGTCGGCACCCGAGTCAGCAAATCTGACACCCGGAGTAATAGTAATGAAGTCTGAGCCCACTGCACTCTTGACCATACCTGCCTCAAGAGGAGAGCACACAACTCCATCCAATCCCGCTACTGCTGCATTGGAAGCATATTTTACAATTGTATCATTGATTGTAGCGTTGATCAAAAGCTCATTCTGCATTCTCTCCTGACTGGTAGAGGTGAGCTGAGTCACAGCAACAAGCAATGGTCTAGTGCCATCGGGGCGGGTCAAACCCTCAAGAGCTGCCTTCATCATATCGATTGTACCGGCAGCATGAAGATTGGTCATATCCACATTAAGTCCTGAAAGCACCTTCATCGCCTTCTTGACAGTATTTGGGATATCGTGGAGCTTGAGATCAAGGAAGATATTATGACCTCGAGACTTGATTTCTCTGACAATCTCCGGACCTGCCGCATAGAAAAGCTCCATACCGATTTTAACATATGGTCTTCTTAGCGAGCCGTTTTCTGGAGTAAAACAATCCAGAAATTCTAGGGTTTCTGCCTTGCTGCTGAAGTCGCAAGCAATAATTACATCTTTTGCCATAGTATTATATGATTCCAATTATTTCATTTAAATCGTTGATTCCAAGTCTATCCATCAACTCAGGAAGAGCATCTACTATTTCAGGACAGACCATTGGGTTTCTGAGGTTCTCTGCACCAACCTGCACAGCTGTTGCACCAGCCATCATCATCTCGATCACGTCTTCGGCTCTGCTCACACCACCGCAACCCATCACAGGAATTGAGCAGGCTTTGCTCACCTGATTTACCATTCTCACGGCAATAGGGAATATCGCAGGGCCCGAGAAGCCGCCCATACGGTTGGCCACTATAGGTTTTCTGCGGGCTATATCGATGCGCATTCCGAGGAATGTATTAACGAGTGTCAGGCCATCCGCACCAGCATCTTCACAAGCTTTGGCAATGCTCACTATGTCTGTCACATTGGGACTGAGCTTGATAAAAACAGGCTTCTTGCCGCTGACCGCCTTGACCGCCTTGGTCACTTGAGCTGCAGCTTCTGCGCTTGTACCAAAGGCCAAGCCACCTCCGTGAACATTAGGGCAGGAAATATTAACTTCAAGTATATCAATACCTTCACACGCAGCAGCTTTCTCGCAACAATGCGCATACTCCTCAATGCTGAATCCGCTGATATTGGCAATAATTGCATTGTGATAGATCTTGCGAAGCGCAGGCACCTTTTCCTCCACCAAAACATCGATTCCTGGATTCTGAAGACCCACAGAATTGATGAGGCCACCTGTACATTCTGCGATGCGAGGAGTCGGATTGCCAAATCGGGCATCACGGGTTGTTCCCTTGAGCGAGATACCACCAATCTTATTGAGGTCAAGAGCATCAGCAAGCTCAAGTCCGAAACCAAAGGTGCCGCTGGCAGGAACTATAGGGTTAGGCAAAGTGCAGCCACAAAGGCTCACGCTGAGATTTTTATTTACCATATCAGGTCCTCCTTATCAAATACAGGCCCGTCAGCACAGACTCTCTTAGGACCTTTTGTTGTCTGGATTGTGCATCCGTAGCAGTATCCAGCGCCACATCCCATCCTTTCTTCAAGGCTGGCCTCTCCACTTGTTGGGAGAGCAGCACACAAAGCACGCATCATCGGCATAGGGCCACAAGTGTAGAAGAAATCAAATTCAGGATTGTACTGATTGATTGCATCTGTTGTAAAACCTTTGACACCTACACTACCATCCATTGTAGCAATGAGGAGCTCTGCACCCAAAGCTTTGTATTCTTCCTCAAGAATCACTTCCGAAGCTTTATTGAAACCAAGGACCACAGTCACTTTCTTACCCTGTGAGAGGAGCTCTTTACAAAGCATATATAACGGCGCTGTCCCCAAACCGCCACCGACAAGCAAAGCAGAATTTCTGCACTTTGCTGAATCAAAGCCAGTTCCAAGCTCTGTGAGAATCTCAAGCTGCTGTCCAGGATTCATCTCAGACATCAACTTTGTACCCTCACCCACCACCTTGTAGTAGAGAAGCAGAGAGCGGTTGGTAGCATCAGAAACAGAGATAGGTCTTCTAAGATATTTGCCATCTATGGCAATATTTACAAACTGACCTGGCTTAATGGCGATATCTTGTGAGCAGCCAAGCTCCAGGCGATAGGTTTTATCGGCCACAACTTGGTTGCTAACAATTGTAAAAAATATTTTCTGCATAATTATTTTTGCTTCCAGACTATTTGTCCGTCTTTAAGGGTCATAAGCACATCACCCCAGACTTCCCATCCCTCAAATGGAGTCGAATGTCCCTTTGAGATGAACTGATCCGGATTGATTGTATATTTCTTGTTAAGATCGATCAGACAGAGATCTGCGGCAGCACCCTCAACCATACCTCCGGCGAGACCAAACGTCTTGCGTGGCGACTCGCTCATCAGGCTGAGCAGAAGCTCAAGAGAGATGATACCTGGTCTGACCAGTTTTGTATAGAGGACAGGAAAAGCTGTCTCTATGCCCACAACTCCCATAGCGCTACCGGCAAGTCCCTTGGATTTCTCTTCTGCACTATGTGGCGCATGGTCAGTTGCTATCACATCGATTGTGCCATCTTTGATACCCTCGATAAGGGCCTGCATATCCTCTGCGGCACGGAGAGGAGGATTCATCTTGAATCTGCCATCTTCCTGCAGATCTGCATCACAGAGGGTAAGATAATGAGGACCTGTCTCACAAGTCACCTTTACTCCCCTTTTCTTGGCCTCGCGGATTATAGCGACGCTCTCCTTAGTCGAGATGTGGCACACGTGATAGCGACAGCCGGTCTGTTCTGCAAGCTTGAGATCGCGGGCAATCTGCCCCCATTCGCTCTCTGAGCAGATACCCTTGTGCCCGTGCTCGCGGCAATAGTTGCCATCGTGGATATAACCTCCGCGCAGCAGCGAATTATCCTCGCAGTGCGCAGCAATCATCATATCCTGCTCAACAGCGAGCTTCATCGCTTCAAGCATCATCTCATCACTCTGCACGCCACTGCCATCGTCTGTCAAGGCAAAGCAAGAACCCTTCAAGGCTGCAAAGTCACATAGCTGCTTGCCTGCACGGCCCACAGTAATCGCAGCATATGGAAGAACCTCTATCACTGCAGAGTCTTTAATGGCAGCGAGCTGCTGAGCGATGTGCTCCGGGCTATCAGGAACCGGATTGAGGTTTGGCATTGTACAGACAGTCGTATAGCCACCTCTGGCAGCAGCTTTTGATCCAGTCTCAATGGTTTCTTTATACTCAAATCCCGGCTCGCGGAAATGGACATGAACGTCGACAAAACCTGGAGTCAGGACACAATCTGTGGCATCAATAATCTCAGCCTCAGGGCATTCCAAAGAAGTGGCAATGCTCTTGACAAGGCCATCGGATATTAAGACGTCTTTCTTATAAAGCTTGGCATCTTGAAAAACCAAAGCTCCCTTGAAAAGCATATCTTTTACTATACATCTCATATTCTACAAAAATAGTAAAAGACAAGGTTTTTTCAAAGAGGAAAATTTGTGTTTTTCAAAGAGTTTTCAACAATCTAGACCAAGACCTTTTTGTATCCGAGTCTTTTGAGTTCCAGACCCACTCCGATACGGAAAAGAACAGAATAGGCTCGCGCAAGTATATAGAATCCTGCCTCGGTTTGAGTTTCGATACCTTCATATCGGATCAAGCCCAATGTAGCAGTCGCACAGCTGAGAAGACAATCTTTGATTTTTGTCGCCTCCGCCGAATCCAGGTCAAGCTTCAGGATGTTCTGAAGGATGTGCTCATCCATATCATCCCACCCTCTTGCACCGTAATATCTGCTATAGGACCAGAGCCTGAATTTGTCAAAATCTTCATCCCACACGTGGGCAACACCCAAGCCAAGGTATGCAGACCACGCGATTGCAGCTTCAGGAAATTCATTGAAGTTGCTCACCGCATCAGCAACATATTCTTTGATATACTCTTCCCACTTGGTGTCAAAATCCGGCGTCCAGAAAAGCTCTCCGTCTATCAAGCCGGCAGAAGCGCAGATCTTCTTCAGACCTGCAGTGAGGGTCTCCTCAAAATTATTCAGATATGTATTGTCTACCATTATGATCTATGTACTCTAATTACTTGTTTTAGATTGCCAATCAATGAGATAACCTTATCCAGCTCAGAAGTAGACGGCACAAGAAGTCTCATTGAGATTTCATATGTTCCATTGCGATGGTTCTCCTTGATGTCAAACGATCTGAGCGACACCTTGAAGTGAGCTACAACGTCCATAATAGAGCCGTGCACGCTTCGTTCCATGTGAGCTACGATGTGCAGCGTACAGAGGAATTCTCCCGAAGAAGCATTGTCCTGCCAGACCACTTTCTGGATGCGATATGGATATCTCTCGATGAGTCTTGCAGCATTTGGGCAAGACATTCTGTGAATCTTGATACCGTCAGTGCGGGTAACAAAGCCGAAGACATCATCCCCAAAGACCGGATTGCAGCACTTTGAGAGCTTGTAGTCAAGCCCCTTTACATTTCTGGCATCAATCACCAGAATATCGTCCCCGCTCCTACTCGCAAAGGCTTTAGGCTGATTTTCCGGAGCTACCGTCTGCTCGCTGGAAGCACGCTCGTTTTCCTGCTGCTTCTGTTGTATAAATGATTTTATATCATTGACATCCAGTTCCTCACGAGAGATAGCAGCCATCAAAGGCATAACCGAGGAGAACTTGTGCTGCTTCATGAACTCATAGAGCAGATCGTCTCCAAACTCAAGCTTCCAGTTCTTGAGACGACGATCCAGAATCTCACGTCCTTCCTTGGCCGCCTTGCGTTCATCGGCATCGAGTTCCTGCTTTATCTTGGTGCGGGCCTTTGAGCTCACCACCCAAGAGAGCCAGTCTCGCGACGGACGCTGATTCTTGCTCGTCATAATCTCCACGACATCTCCTGTCTGAAGCTTTTCTCTGATCTGGACAGGCTTGCCGTTGACCTTGCCGCCTGTGCATTTGCAACCAAGGCCCGAGTGAATATTAAATGCAAAATCCAGCACTGAACTGCCTGCAGCAAGGATTCGCAATTCGCCTGTCGGCGTAAACACAAAAATCTCCTTGCTTGGCGGCGCTGGCATATCCTCCGGACTGAGCACCAGCGGGTTCTCCAGCGACTCTCTCACGCTCTTGAGCCAGCGGTCTATCGAAGAAGAGTGGCTGACGCCTTTATATGCCCAATGAGCAGCACTTCCGCTCTCCGCCTCAACATCCATTCGCTTTGTGCGGATCTGGACTTCAAGCGACTGCCCTTGCTTGTTCTTCACGGTAATATGAAGCGACTCGTAACCATTGGGACGAGGAGTCGTCAACCAGTCTCGGAGGCGTTTGATATCAGGCTCGTATTCCTCTGTCACATAGGAATATACCTTCCAGCACAAATCCTTCTCCAGCTTATTATCCGGCTCACAATCAATGATAAATCTAATCGCAAAGACATCATAAACGCCCTCAAAGGACACCTTCTGCGCCATCATCTTCTTATAGATAGAATAGGCGCTTTTTGTGCGAGCTTTCAGCTTATATTTTATACCCTCTGCCTGAAGTTTCTGTTCAAGAGGCTGGATGAACTCCTTTGTGAGAAGTTCCCTGTCCTTTTCTGTTGCCTTGAGCTTATTGGTGATAGCTCTATAGGTCTCCGGCTCACTATAACGGAAGTAGATATCACTCAACTCTGTATTGATATTATACAAGCCGAGCTGATGTGCTAGAGGCATATATAACATCAGAGTCTCAAGGAGCTTTTGTTCTCTTGAGCTCTTAGGAAATATACTCAAACTACGCATTACCTCCAGGCGGTCAGCAATCTTCAAGACCGTAACTCGGGGATCCGTTGAGTACTGAACAATGAGTCGCTTATAGTTTTCCGCTTCAAGTTTTGTATCCTTGGGCTTAATTGTGGAAATCTTGTTCAGACCATCGACAATAGTTCTCACATCCTGAGGGAATGCACTGATATCCAAATCCTTATGAGCTCGTGTAGCCTCGTGGAGATATACAGCCGCAATGCTCTCATCGCTGAGTCCGTTCTCGTCTTTAACGTTGCGCGCAACATTGTCAGGATGATTTATGACAGGTGTCCCGTCGTATATTGTTTCCCGGGCAAGTACCTGTTGAGCAAAGCGTCTAGCCTCTTGTACCAAATTTTCCATTGGAGCAAAGGTACTAAATATGTTTTAGAAACGGGGCCTTTTGCGTATCTTTGTGAGATTTGTTTTTTCAGCAAGAAGATGAAGTTTAAACTCGAGGCAGACTACCTTCCATCCGGAGACCAACCAGAGGCAATCAGACAATTATGCTCGGCGCTAGAAAGTGGCGTCGGCGACGTGACATTGCTTGGCGTGACCGGATCAGGAAAGACGTTCACTATGGCCAATGTTATTGAAAAGTTACAGCGCCCTGCCCTGATTTTAAGCCACAACAAGACTCTTGCAGCCCAGCTCTATGGCGAATTCAAATCATTCTTCCCACACAACGCTGTAGAGTATTTTGTCTCCTACTACGATTACTATCAGCCAGAGGCATACATCCCATCTAGCGACACATATATCGAGAAGGATCTGAGCATCAACGACCAGATCGAGAAGCTAAGGTTAAGTGCTGCAAGCGCCCTCCTTTCAGGAAGAAGAGACGTTATTGTAATCTCCTCGGTATCATGCCTTTATGGAATCGGAAACCCTGAAGACTTCCACAATCAGACCGTGGTAGTCAAGCGAGGCGAGAGAAGATCTCAAACAGGATTGCTGTATGCGCTTGTGGACGCTCTCTACAGCCGCACCGAACTCGATTTCAGAAGAGGAACTTTCCGCGTGAGAGGAGATAGCGTAGACATCTATCTAAGCGGTGCAGACGAGGCGGTCAGAGTAGAGTTTTTCGGTGACGAAATCGACCAGCTCAGCATAATCGACCCGATAAGCGGAGCAGAGCGCGAGCACATCGAAGAAATCGCAATATATCCTGCCAACAACTTCGTGACAACCAAAGAAAGGAGCATTGCGGCTGTTTCCCATATTCAGGATGACCTGGTCAAGCAGATGCAGTGGTTTGAAGCACAAGACCGCGGTCTGGAGGCAAAACGCCTCAAGCAAAGAGTTGAGTATGACCTGGAGATGATCAAAGAGATGGGCTATTGTCCGGGCATAGAAAACTACTCGAGATATTTTGATGGACGAAGCGAAGGACAGAGGCCTTTCTGTCTGCTGGATTACTTCCCTAAAGACTTCATCACATTTGTAGACGAGAGCCACGTAACGCTGCCTCAGGTGCACGCAATGTATGGAGGCGATCATTCGCGCAAGTCCGTGCTCATTGACTACGGATTCAGACTTCCGGCAGCCGCTGACAACCGACCTCTGAAGTTTGAAGAGTTTGAGGCGATCACAGCACAGATGGTTTATGTCAGTGCCACTCCGGCAGATTATGAGCTGGAAAAATCAGAAGGTCTTGTTGTTGAGCAGGTTGTAAGGCCTACCGGCTTGCTTGATCCTCCGATAGAAGTGCGTCCGACCAAGAATCAGGTCGACGATCTTGTGGAAGAAATCCGCACCCGCAGCGAGAAGGATGAGCGCGTCCTCGTGACAACTCTGACAAAAAGGATGGCAGAAGAGCTCGACGACTATATGAGGCGCATCGGCATCAGAGTCAGGTATATCCACTCTGACATCGACACAGCGGAACGCGTAGAAATCATAGAAGACTTCAAGATGGGTCTGTTTGATGTATTGGTGGGCGTAAACCTGCTTCGCGAAGGCCTGGACATCCCTAGTGTTTCGCTTGTTGCGATTTTGGATGCCGACAAGGAGGGTTTCCTTCGCACCGGACGTGCGCTCACACAGACCGCCGGAAGAGCAGCACGCAACGTCAATGGACTGGTCATCATGTATGCCGACAGCATCACCAAATCAATGGATGCGACAATACGCGAAACAAACCGCCGACGCCGCAAACAGATAGAATACAACGAGAAACACGGCATCGTACCGCAGCAGATTGAGGTAAAGCAGAATATTCTTGCCAGCCAGCTGACAGGCGCAGGCAGACGCAACTCCGGCCTCGCAAACAGCCCAAATGGAAGATACAGCGCAGCCAATTCATATGACGACCCTATCTTTATCCCTAGCCCTAGCGACCTGGGCAAGGGAGAAGTCAGCGTGGGATTTGGCCACGCATCGGTGCGCAAGGATGGTGACGCATACAAGCAAGGACATATCGTTGCCGACCTGGCAGCAGTGCTGCAGGACCCTGTAATCAGATCTATGTCCAGGGAGCAGATTGAGAAGATGATCGAGGAAGACAAGCGCAGAATGAAAAAATCCGCCGCCGATCTTGACTTCAACCAAGCAGCCAAGTACCGCGACGAAATGTGGGCGCTCCAAGAGTATCTTAAAGTCTGGAAGCAGTAATCTATTTCATTATTTTACGACGATTCAATTCCTTCTGGAAAGCACGCGCATTGCGATTGTGCTCGGCTAGCGTGCGCGCAAATGCGTGAGTTCCGCTGAAGTCGGCATTTGCACAGAAATAGAGATTTCCTTTGCCCCAGGCTCCGCCAAAATCAGGATTAAGAACAGCCTCAAGCGCCTCTCTGGCAGGCACACAGATTGGCCCCGGAGGAAGACCTGCGTGTCGATAAGTATTATATGGAGAATCCACCTGAAGATGGACATTCAAAACTCTATTTAGCTTATAATCATAGCAATAGGCAACCGTAGGATCAGCCTGCAGCAACATCCCTATCTTCAAGCGATTAAGATAAACGCCTGCCACTTTAGGCATCTCCGGAGCATAATTTGACTCCGCCGTAACGATTGATGCGAGGATAGATGCTTCCTGCTTGCTTAAACCCAACGCGGCAGCCTTCTTCACCCTTTCCGCAGTCCAGAAACCATCATAAACCGCTTTCATCTTATCAAAGAAATCCTCTACTGACGCAGTCCAATACATCTCATATGTTGCAGGCATCAGCAAAGAAAAGACATTACGGCTATTGAAGCCCCAGCGCGAGAGCAATTCATCGTCACATAGTGCTTTATAAACTGCAGCAGAATCCAGCAACAACTGACTGGAAACTTTGGCTGCTATATTGGTCTTGATGCGCAAGCTTCCGGAAAGCGTAACCTTTACAGGAGTCTGCCACGCATTATTCAGCATCCTGGCTACATAGACGCTGCTATTTTCAGGAGAAATCGTATAGTGTCCGACGCTTAGATATTTTCTTACCTGCTTGTCTGCAAAAGCACGCCTCAGGCTAGCTCTGTTCTTGACTCCTGCCCCATTGCAAATCTCTTCAAAGACCTCTTCTTCACTCATCTCTGGATAGACATAAAGTTCATAGGTCTTTGTGAAATTGGACATTTTATTGTCACGGACATAATTATAGCCTTTCAGTCCTGCCAAAGCACACAGGACCAAAACAGCTAAGAGTAAGAGATATTTCTTCATATTATTTCCTGAGTCTCACAGTATCTCCCGGCTCGAGTGTCTTGCCAAGAAGAAGCACATTTAATTGCTGAAGAGTAGCATAACGTATACCAAACCTCTGAGCAATCCGATAAAGCGTCTCACCCTCAGTATCAACAACATACTGACCCACAGGACCTTCCTGTTTCTTGCGAGCCAGATACACGATAGTTCCCTTTTCAAGAGGCATATCCTCTTTCAAGTCATTATATCTAAGCAACTCGCGGAGGAAAAGTCCCTGAGATGCTGCGATTGAGCTGTAGCTCTCCCCTTCCAGAGCATATATACAAGGAACACCATTCTGAGAATACAATTCTCTCCTCAAAGAAAGTGCGATTGTCTCCTTATAATTACTGCTCCTCTCCTGCTGAGGTATGAGCACCGGAGTTTCTTCTTGCCTTGGCGTTTTCAAGGTCACCTTGACATCTTTATCATACTCATACAGCTCATAGTCCTCGATGAGTTTAATGAGCTTATGTGCATATCTAGGATCAGTAGCATACCCTGCTTCTTTCAATCCATGAGCCCAGGCTTTATAATCGTCTTGTGGGAGTTCAAAGAGAGACTTGTATCTATCTCTGCCACGCAGAAAATCCGAGTGATTCTTAAAAGACTCCTCTGCGGACTTGTACACGCGGAAACATTCGTTGTTGGCGTCATCATCGTGATACATCTTCTTACCGTCCCAATCATTATGACATTTTATGCCGAAATGATTATTTCCGTCAGCAGCAAGCGGAGATAGACCGGCACGGGACTCCAACAGGCCTTGTGCCAAGGTGATACTAGCAGGAACGCCTGTGCGTTTCATCTCCTTGACAGCAATATCCGCATACTTCTCTACATATTTCTGATAATCATCGGCAATTGCCACAAAACTAAAAAGAACAGCAACAACGATAGATACTACTTTCTTCATATTTTAAAGTTTAAACTACTAAGATAATGATTATATTTCAAACACATCGCCATCATGCGCGGCAACGCTGTTTGGAAATATCTCCTTACATTCGTTTATATATGCCTCAAAATCGGTAATGCGCGACGAATAGTGAGCGACAATCAAGCGGCCGGCGCCAGCTTCACGCGCACATTGCGCAGCCTGGACTGTCGTCGAATGGTAACGAAATGCAGCTTTATCGGCCATTTCGTGCTGATAGGTCGCCTCGTGATAGAGCACATCCACCCCTTGCACCCAAGAGCTCAATTTCTCCACCGGAGCCGTATCAGAGCAATAGGCATATGATTTAGCCTGCGGAGCTTCTCCGGCCTCAATGGCCTGCTTTCTTCGCTCTGTGAGAATCTCATCAAAACGATATCCATAACATTCTATCTTGTGATTGAGAGGGAAAGCGCTCACTTTTACCCACTTTGAGGTGTGGACCAGTTGAAGCTCCTTAGTTTTTACAGCGGTAAAAACGATTTCATAATTCATTCCTTCGCCGAAGAAAGACTGATAGAACTTCAAGACAGAACCCAATGCCTCTGGACCATATATATATAGTTTGCCGGTCTTGCCATACATAGCAAGAGAGCTAAGCAAGCCAAAAAGTCCAAAAAGATGATCCCCGTGTATGTGTGTAATAAATATCGCCTCGATCTTGACAAATGAGACATGAGCGCGACGGAGCTGCTGCTGGGTACCTTCGCCGCAGTCAATAAGAAAGAAGCGCCCTTGCACTTCTAGCACTTGGGCGCTTGGATTTCTATCAGAAATGGGCATAGCCGAAGCTGTGCCCATTATCTTAAGAGTAAAGTTCATATTAATTACTCACCTTTCTCGAGTTTCTCCTTAAGAGCTGCAAGAGCGTCGATGTCACCGAGAGTAGTCTTCTCTACGTTAGCATTAACTCTCTTATCTGCCTTCTTGGTGTTCTCTGCCTCAGCTGCAGCTGCTCTCTCCTTAACCTCAGCATATGTACGGAGGTGTGAAAGA
>JAFNUQ010000251.1 GCA_017383945.1 Bacteroidales bacterium
AAGACTTTGAAGCAAGATAACGACAAGCGTCCTCTACCGGCACCCAAGGACCGCCAAATGGCCATCCGGAAGCATTGGCAAGGTCAACGCCCATATCTCTTGACTCAGCGCCCTTGAGGGTATATTCAAAGAGATCCATCCATTCAGGAGTAAGGTAATCAATAAACTGATCATCATATCCCTTTGCTCCATAGATAGTTGTCACCTCGACACCACCAAGATTCGCCTCGCTATAGGAGTTGAGCATATCATCGATATCCGACTGTCCTACAGCACTTGCAGGCCACCACCAGCGGGTCCAAGGCTTGTTTTGTCTTGTAATTTCAGGCCAACTAAGCTCACCTGTCTCAGCCACCTTATCTGCCTGTCCGCAGCTCATTGCACCAGCCAGCACAAGAGCAAACGCGAATAAGCGGAAAATTGTTTTAGTTTTGGTCATATTCAGCGGTTATTTATAGTTTATGGGAGAGGCTTGATTCCTTCCCAACGCACATTCCAAGTGCCATCCTTAGGGAAGCCAGGATTCTCGATTTCGCATCCATCCCAACCAGCACACATAAGAGCAACAGCTGTGAGAAGACCGCCATTACCAGGAAGGTAGCAACGAAGACGATCATCCTGATAGTTGTGACCATTTGGAAGGTAGGTGTTGGTGCGCTGATCCATCAAGATAGCATTGATAGCCTTCTCTGGCTCACCTACTCTTACTGCATTCATACAAGTTGTAGGGAAATCCCAGCCCCAGGTCTCATCCCAGTTCCAATTGTCATAAACCCAGTCAAAGGTATTCTTCATAATCTCAGGATCAACCTGCTCTGTCTGAGGGAGTACACCCACAGCAGCAAGCACTGCCATATGGTCTGAATACATCTTGATAGTCTTGTAGGTATCAGGCTCGCTCTCTGCTGCGAGATAGAGACCATCCTTGTGAGCAAGCTTAGATAGCTTAGAGATGATTGTATCCCACTCAGGATTTCTCTCAAGACCCTGACGTTCTCTCCAAAGCTGAGCAGTGCTCAAGCCGAAATGCCAGTATGAAAGTTCATAAGGTGGGTTAATGGTTTTAGCCGCCTGAAGAGTCTCCTGTGCAGCGATACATCCCTTGAGGATATAACGATCGTTAGCCTCGTCATATACAACGTAATCAGCCATAAATTCAGCGGTAGCCTCGATAAGATGTGCATATTCCTTAATGAACTCATCTGAAGGATTTGCTCTATAATAAAGCTCAGCAAGATAGATGATATGTGGCTGCTGCCAGATGAGGAAAGAGCCCACATTTGATGGAGCCTCACGACCTGAAGGATCAGTCATCTTCATCCAACGAACGCCCTCAAATCCCTGGCGTTCAGCAATATAGCGAGCAACATGCTCAGTATCCTTGTACCAAGGAAGCACGCGAGCGAGAATATCCTCGTGTCCCCAGAGAGGGAAGTGAGACTCGTGCCACCAGATCATCTCCATATGAGGCTTGCCAAACCAAGAATTATAGGTAAGACCAGTCTCCTGTGGAGGATAGATACCGGCACTGTTGATTGCAAGCAAATACTGGCTGAGCACAACTCTTCTCTCGAGCTCAGCTGCGCGAGGATCGGTACAATCGCTGAAATCCACTACACCGCCCTCAAGCCAGAACTTGTTCCAGTAGGCCTTAGCTGTCGCAAATGCACCCTCAGCCACGATTGGCTCGGAAGCCATCTGCTCAGGAGCAAATTCAGCAGTAAAATTCCAGCTGCCGCTCTTTGGAGTCAGCACAAGGCGGTTGCGGCCTACCTGCTCGAGGTCAGCGCCTGAGTGAGTAAGCTTGACATAGTATACGGTCTCGTCGAGAGTGCGCTTGATAACTGAAACGCCATCAGCACTTGAAACAATCTCAGTGAGGTGGTCCTCATCTCTACCCCAATCCTGGGCATCGTCAGAGTGACCACCTGTAGGGTAAGCAAATCTGACAACCACAGGAAGCACTGACTTGCTCTTGATATTGGCAGCAACAACGTCAGCATCTGCTGCTACAGCTGTCTCAACCTCAACCTTGACACCGTCATACTTGAATGTAGAGTTGATGACGCCATCCATCATATCAAGAGTCTGATCGATATCTGTGATGCGCTCTGCAGCCAATCCGTCAAAACCGATAACACCAAGGTGAAGACGGTGAGGGTTGACTCTATACCAGTCAGAAGCAGCCTTTCCACGACCTTCCTTGAGCTGGCAAGCATAAGACTCGTCATGATCACGACCGAAATTGTAGGTCTTGAGAGTCTCCTCAAACTTGAGATCCATCGGGTTATCAAAGCTGTGCCATCCCCAATGTGACTGAGTTCCTAGTGGCACACCATCAGCATACATCTCAGGGAACGTCTGCAGACCGGTAACATCAGCGGTAAATGCAAAGTTACCATTACCGACTGTCAATGAAGCGAGGTTGTCGATGCTCGTAATGTGTGGGTTGTTACGAGCAACAAGGGCCTCTCTGTCTATACCTTTATCTCCACAAGAGACAAGGACAGACATAGCCATAAGCATAATGAGTAAACGTTTCATATTATAGTTATTTTGTTGATTACTGTTTTCTCCAGAATCGAGAAGTTATATCTTGTTTCTTATAATAAAGCCTCTGGTTGGTTGTAGGAGAGTTGAGCGGTCCGAATTCCTCAATATATGGACCTACCTTGACATAGTCAAAAATCTCATAAAACTCATCCTCAACTTCAGTGCGTCCAGAATATATCGCAAGCTCCAGATGATGATAACTCTGCCTGATCTCCCTGGCAAGATTCAATAACGCCTCAAGGTCATTCCCCTCCCCTAAAAAAAGAAAGCAATTAACACCGAAATTACTATCAATCAGCGATTTAACAACAGCAAAGTTCAGCTCATCGCCTATATTTGTTCTCAAGAAAGGAGAGTGGCATCCTATGCAAGAGCCCTGGCAGTTGGAAATTTCCACCGCCAGGGTCACTTTGCCAGGTATTTCTTCTAAGACTATTTCTGTGAGTCTCGGGAGATATTTGATCATCTGTTAGTCATTCATCTTAGGTGAATAGAATCTCACTTCAGCCTCTTTCTGACGTGGTTCTGCAAATGAAGAAACTCTCTTGAGGTATCCGATCACTCTTGTGAGGTAGTCAAGGTTTGTACTTCCGCACTTAGGGCACTTCTTCAATGTATCCTTGTTGATGTGACCACAGTCGTTGCAGACAGTATTACATACATTGAAAGTAAAGTAGTTTGTTCCATAGTGAGCGGCAACATTGAGAAGCTGACGATATTGCTCCTTGCTGAGGTGCTCCTCAAGGTTCATATGGAGAGCCGAACCACCATCAAGATACTTCACAAAGTCCTCACCATGAAGCTTGAACTTATCAATGATAGAAACCTCTGTATCCTCTGGATTATAGAAGTATGAGCTGTAGAGATTGTGCTTGTCTGACACAAAATAGCCATCCTTCTTGTCCCACTTGTAGTTCTTTGCTGCAAGGTTCTCTGCAGGAACAAACTCAGTGTTGAACATTGCATCAGCGGTACGATCCTTTCTGTTTGAGATATTGATAGTCTCAAGCACAGTGTTTACAAAATCGCCGTACTCAGGATTTGGAGATATCTTCAGACCAAGGAATTCAGCAGCCTCAGTCAAACCATTGACACCGATTGTGAGGTACTGCTTCTTCATATCGATGAAGCCTGCATTGTAGACATCAAGCATATCTGCCTTGAGGAAGTCCTTGATGATCTCATTGAATGCGATCTGGTACTTGTGCACTCTCTCAGTCACATCTGTAAGAGCCCTGTTGATGTAGTTTGTATAAAGATCATCCTTATCGTAGAAGTTTGACTGCAGATTGAGTGGCTTGCCCTCAGGAAGCGACACGCCTCTGCGCTCACGGAAATATCTTCTCACAGCATCCTGGATGAGACGGTTAAGGTTGATGGTCATCACAGACTTAGAACCAGTAGCCACAGATGCAGTACCCATAGAATACTGGTGAGTTGTGATGTTGTGATCCTTATCGCTATCCTCAAGATCCTTGAGCGAATTTCTCAAGCGGCAGCAAGAGCTGAGCGAATCCGGGCTGTTTGAGATATAGCAGAAGAAGCTATGGCCCTTTGACCACATCTCAGCAGTAAAGTCAGCATAATCTCTATCGAGGTAATCATCACCGCCATCTGTAAGGAGAGCCATTGTCTCCACAGGGAAGGTGAGGATATACTTGGTTCTCTCCTGGTTGAACCAGTTCATGAAATGTTTCTGAAGCCAATCCAGAGTCTCCCACTTAGGCTCAGAACCATCAGGGAAACGGAAGTCGCCAAACACACCCTTGAAGTAGTTCTTGTCAAAATAACTGATATTCCAGAATACTGTCTGGTAGCCTCTGTTGCCGGCAGGCATATTCATCGAGTGGATAACCTGCTGGAAGTAGTTGTCGATTACCTTCACGAGAGTACGTCCCTTGGCATTGAGTTCAACCACGTCATCAAGATGCTCGAGGTAGTCATCACCATAGTCCTTGCGGATAAAGTAATCCATATACATCAAGAACTCAGGGGTTGCAACAGCACCCATGAACTGTGATGAAACAGAATAAACGAGATTGATGAACTCACCGCAGAAAGACTTGAGATCGGTAGGAGCGATAGACACGCCACCGAGCTCCTTCAAACCGCTGATGAGGAAAGGATACATCGAGATAGCCACACAATATGGGAAGCCAGGAGTACCGCTCTCGTCGTGCTTATACAGGATATGTGTATCAAGATCCTTGAGATACTGGTCTGCAAGAGCTCTTCCATAAAGACTCTTGATCTTGTCACACATAATGTAACGGTTCTGCTTGATATTATTTTCCTTGTAGAGCTCGTTACCAAGAGTCACGATATTCTTGCGTGTGACGTTGGCATTTGAGTCAAACTTAGAACCTGTTGCAGCGTTGGAAGCCACGATATAATATTTGATAAAGTCTCTCTTCTTGCGAAGGTCGACATCTGCATCAAACTTAGCGATATAAGCGTGTGCAACTCGCTTATTGATAGACATAAGGGACTCCTCTACCTGACGACGGATCTCAGCGCTGGTAATGCCCTCATAGATGTAGAGATTATTGATGATAGACACTACGATAGCGTCCTCGCAATACTCTCCGGCAGATTGATAGGCCTGGTGTATGCCTCGGGCAAGTTTAGCCTTGTCAAACTCTTCAAATTGGCCATTAGTTTTACGTACTTCCATTGATATATTTAATTTTAATTATTCTAAATAAAGAAGGTAATCAGAAACAAAATTAAGCATATTGGCACTCAAAAAATAATATATACACGGCAAGTTATCAACAAGTTTTCCACATCAGTTGATAATATGGCTTTGAAGGCAATTTCGCTGATTATTTACTTTGATTAATTAAATAATGTTAGTA
>JAFNUQ010000252.1 GCA_017383945.1 Bacteroidales bacterium
ACAGAAGCCATAAAAGAGCGGTTAAAAGAGCAGGATAAGGGAGTCGAACCCTCCTCCTTGGCTTGGGAAGCCAATGCACTACCGATGTGCTAATCCTGCTTTACAATCAACAAAGGTAAAAAATAATTCATTACATTTGTAAAAAACCACAACTAACATGTACTCACTCGGCATCGACCTCGGATCATCATCCGTAAAAGTTTCTCTTCTCGACATTACCACAGGTCTCAAAGCGGCCTCGGCATCATATCCAAAAAGCGAAGCCCCCATCTCATCTCCACAGAAAGGTTGGGCGGAGCAGAATCCTCACGACTGGTGGGATTATATCTGCAATGCTTGCGCAGAAATTAAAACGCAAGGATTTGATTTTAAACAAGTTAAATGTATAGGTGTCTCATACCAGATGCACGGACTTGTGTGTCTGGGTCAGCAAGGCGAAGTCCTCCGCGATGCCATCATCTGGTGCGACTCGCGTGCTGTAGAAATCGGCGCTGAAGCCTTCAAAGAGATAGGCGAGCAGCAGTGCCTCGAGAGCACCCTCAATTCGCCAGGCAACTTCACTGCATCCAAGCTCGCGTGGGTGAAGAAAAACGAGCCGGAAGTATATGCTCGGACCGCCAAATTTATGCTACCGGGAGACTATATCGCCTACCGCCTCAGCGGGGAGATGACCACTACCGCCAGCGGCCTCTCCGAAGGCATACTCTGGGACTTCAAAAAGCAGCAGCCGGCCGAGCAGATTCTCGACCATTACGGCATCGACAAGCAGCTTCTTGCGGACCTTGTGCCGTCTATCGGCATCCAGTCGCAGACGAGCAAAGAAATTCAGCAACTCCTTGATATACCGGAAGGTACACCGATAAGCTACCGCGCTGGAGATCAGCCTAATAACGCCTTCTCTCTGAATGTACTGGAGCCGGGTGAAGTCGCAGCTACTGCAGGAACCAGCGGCGTGGTTTATGGCGTTACCGACGTGCCTAAAGCTGACCCGCAGTCCCGCGTCAATTCCTTCCTTCACGTCAGCCCGTCAGAGCAGCAAAGACTTGGCGTGCTCCTCTGCATCAACTCCGTCGGTATAATGAATTCGTGGCTACGCAAGCAGGTCTGCCCAGACCTCAGCTATCCGGAGATGAACGAGCTCGCAGCAAGCGCGCCTGTCGGAAGTGACGGTCTGCTAGTCCTCCCGTTTGGCAATGGCGCCGAGCGAATGCTATGTGGCGATAGTCCTGGAGCCAAGGTTGTCGGCTTGGATTGCGTGCGTCACAGCAGGGCTCACCTCGTCAGGGCAGTGCAGGAGGGTATCGCGTTCTCCTTCCGCTACGGCATTGATATTATGCGTGCTATGGGCTTGAATATGAGCGTGATGCGTGCCGGATATGCCAATATGTTCCTCTCGCCGATATTCCGCAAAACCCTCGCTTCGCTGTGCGACGCCCATATCGAGTTGCTTGATACCGACGGCTCGCTTGGTGCGGCAAGAGCTGCTGCATTGGGGGCGGGATTTTATGCCAGTAGCGGGGAGGCATTTGCTTCGCTGCAAAGCCTTGAAACAGTGACTCCTGACAGCTCGTGGGCAGAGCCTCTTGAGCAGGCTTTCAAAGCTTGGAAGGCCGAACTTGAGAAATAGAAGAATTATACCTATATTTGCAAGATTGGTATTTAATTAAACAGAAGTATGTCATTAGCATCCATAATTGGAAAAATGTTCGGCTCCAAGGCCGACCGCGATTATAAAGCTGTCAAGCCTATTCTTGACAAAATTCTTGCTGTATATCCAAGCATCGACGCTTTGTCCAACGACGAGCTCAGAGCAAGCAGCGAGGAGCTCAAGCAGTACCTCCAGAAAGTTGAGGAACCGTTTGAGAAGCGCATCGCCGAGATCCTCGAGGAACTCGTTGAGGAGAAGCCGATTGCAGAGAAGATCAAGCTTGCAAGCGAGCACGACCGCCTCGTAAAAGATGAAGACGAAGCTATCGAGAAAGCACTCAACGAAGTGCTCCCTAAGGCATTTGCCATCGTAAAGAGCACTGCCCGTCGCTTCAAGGAAAACTCAACTGTTGAGGTTGTAGCGACAGAGTTTGATAAGCTTCTTGCTGTAGATCACGACTTTGTGACAATCGAGGGAGATAAGGCTATCTACAAAAACAGCTGGGAGGCCGGTGGAAACATCATCACTTGGGATATGGTGCACTATG
>JAFNUQ010000021.1 GCA_017383945.1 Bacteroidales bacterium
GACCTGCGTCATTGCCGATGACATGGATGTTAGCACCCTGATAACCCTTACCGATAGCTTCCGCAATTGCAGGCAGCTGCTCATACAGCACCTTAATTGCATCCAGTTCCATCTGCTGCTTAGCAGCGTCGCCGTACTGCTTCAGAGCTTCAGCCTTCTCCAGCATACCCTTTGCTTCAGCCTCGGCCTCAGCCTGGATAGCCTTTGCACGAGCCAAACCTTCTGCCTCAGCGGCAGCCGCACGAGCCTTACCTTCGGCCTCGATAGCCTCAGCCAGCTTCTTCTGAGCTTCTGCCTGAGCAGTTGCCAGAGCAAGGTCGGCCGCAGCCTTCTTTTCAGCCTCGATACGAGCAGCATCAGCCTGACGTTCACGCTCATAGAGCTCGGCGTCCGCAGCCTTCTGAGCGGCGTAGGCCTTAGCGTCGGCAGCCTGGGCTTCCGCATACTTCTTAGCATCAGCGGTCTTCTTCACTTCTGCTTCCAGCTTACGCTCCTGGATAGCAACCTCGCGCTCTTGCAGCTCGATAGCCTTCTCCTGGCGGGCCAGGTTAGCCTCGGCTTCTGCGATCTCACGAGCCTTACGCTGGTTCTCAGCCTCAATCTGCTTTGCAGCATCAGCCTTTGCCTGCTCGGTGTCAGCCTGAGCCTGCATAGCAGCCTTCTGAACTGCGAATTCAGTCTGCTTACGAGCGATTTCGGTAGCAGCCTCAACCTTCGCATCGTTGGCAGCCTTGTCAGCCTTTGCGGCCTCGATGGCAACCTCAGCCTTTGCCTTTGCAGCAGCAATCTGAGCTTCCTTCTTGATCTTTTCGATGTTTTCGATACCCAGGTCACGAATGACGCCGTTCTTATCGGAGAAGTTCTGGATGTTGAAGGTGGTCAGATCAATACCCAGGTCAGCCAGGTTGGGGGTCACGTTCTCCTGAACTCGCTCAGCGAAAATCTTCTTGTCGCCGCGGATCAGATCTTCAAACTCGGTCTGGGAAATGATTTCACGAATATTACCTTCCAGGATGGGAACAACGATATCCTGGATCTGTCGAATGGAATAACCGGCAAACTTGCTTGCCGCAATCTTCTGACGAGCAGGGTCCTGGGAAATACTCATATTGGCAACTGCATCAACCAGAACGTGGATAGCGTCCTTAGTGGGGATTTCGCTCTTGGAAGTAAAGTCAACCTGGATATTTTCCAGAGTCATCTTCTGTGTCTTCTGGACAAGAGGAATGACAAAGATGCCGCCGCCGGACTTGGTCTTCACCCTACCCAGACCAGAAACGATCAGGACTTCATTGGTGCCGGCAACCTTCCAGCAGGAACGAATGAGAATGATAACGAACAGGATTGCTGCCAGAACAATACCGGCGGTAATTGCAATAGTGGGAATCATTTAAAAATCTCCTTCTTCACATATATATTTTTTCAAGGTTCATTTATTAGAAAGCATTAACAATGCCATTCTACTTTTACAAGCCAGTAGATTTTTCTACCGTCTCTGAATCGGACAGCGTGGTCATTATACCAGCCCTTGTCCAGTTTCTCAATTGCGGCATATGCCTCTTCACGGTTCTTATAGACAGGCTCTCTGTGGAAAGTCATATCTCCGTGATAGCCGCTGGTTTCTTGTGGGTCATAAGCGAAAGTATTGATATCCTTTAAGATAGCTTTTTCGCTTGTGGAGCAGTGATACTCCAAGTGACGAATTGCGTGGCTCATGATGTTCCTCCTTCCTCTGGCTCAATGATGACATCAAGCATTTGAATACACTTTTGAGTTTCCTCTTTCATCAACTCAATGGCATCGTCCAGTAAAATGGGAGTGCAATTATTAGAGTCCATGCCAACATGGAACATAAAGGGGATATCCTGGTAGAAAGGCTTTTGCTGATGAGTGTGACCATATAGGTTAATTAGGTGCATCCGCAAATAGGGGGCCTTTTCCAGATTGGAAGTCATCGTGGGATGATGACTTAGGTAGAAGTTATATTTTTTATACTTGATCATTTCTGCCAAGCCAAGAACTTCAACATTGGGTAGTAGCTTATACAAAGACAGTCGAGATGCCGTATCGTGATTGCCGGGAATAATTTTAATATGACCATTCAACTGTTCAAGACAGCCAATGCCATATGCATTATCTCCAAGCATCACATCACCCAGGTGGTAAACCACATCATCTGGCTGAACTGTTTCATTCCAGCGACGGATTACTTCCTTGTCATGGTCAACATGGCTCATAAAACCACGAGGACCCCAAAGAAATTCTCGATCATGTCCGAAGTGAGTGTCACTTGTAACAAAGATTCTTCCCATAATTACACCTCCTTAACAGTGCTGTTTTCATCAACGATGAAAATATGGTCGAACTTTTCAGTAGACTTATCGGGGAAGCGATAAGACTGATACATATTAAAGATGGCGGTTTGAGGTACGCGAGAGCGGCCTTCCCGCAAGTTATTACGAGAATAACAGGTTTCCAGAGGAACGTCGAAACAAACACAGTTGAGTTCTGCGATGTTGTCCTTGCGCACTCGGCGCAGAACCTTATCTCTGGAACGCTTATTTAAGTGAGTAGCATCAATATA
>JAFNUQ010000022.1 GCA_017383945.1 Bacteroidales bacterium
GATGCCCAGCGCACGAAGCGCGAAGCCATCTATGCTGACTTCGCCAAGGACAACAAGGTGCTGCACCAGCTCATCGACCTTGCACTGCTGCAGAACGGTATGCTCAAGGGTGAGGCACTGAGCAGGTTTATCAAGCGTAGTGTGGAGATGATTTGATTTACAATTTGACAATTTACTATTTACAATTTATTTACCATTTAGTAATTTGACAATTTAGGCTTCGCAGTGTCATTGCCTTTAGCACAATGAACTGAGAACAAACAACAAAAGGCGACAGGATTCTCTCCTGTCGCCTTTCTTTAATACGCTAGCGCTTATTATGTTTGTGAATAATGGGACAATAGAAAATGTACACAAAAGTTTCTCAACAAAACACCTAGCAAGACAACGGCAGAGGCTCCACCCTTATGGGCAGAGCCTCTGTCTTTTGCAAAGTGATAGACTTTAGCAGTCACGCACTATAGACGAGCAATTACTCGGCATCGTCCTTCTTCTCGGTACGGCGGATGGCACGCTTGCGTGTCTTCTTCTCGGGAGCCTGTGCGGGAGTTTCCTTTACACCGGCCAGTTCGGGGTCAATCATAATGCGTCCGCAGTACTCGCATACGATAATCTTCTTGCGCATCTTGATGTCGAGCTGACGCTGGGGCGGAATCTTGTTAAAGCAGCCACCACAAGCATCACGCTGCACGTAAACTACGCCAAGACCATTGCGGGTATTCTTGCGAATACGCTTGAAAGACTGCAACAAACGGGGCTCAATGGCAGTCTCCAAAGACTTTGCACGCTCGCGGAGTTTCTCCTCCTCTTCCTTCGTTTCAGTGATAATTTCATCAAGCTCTGAACGCTTCTCGTCGAGATCTTTGATACGGTCAGCCAAAAGTGCTTCGGTAGCATCGATATCAGCCTCCTTATTCTTGCGCTCAGTTGCATATTGACGCAGTTTCTTCTCGCAGAACTCCACCTCGAGTGATTGGAACTCGATTTCCTTGGCCAGCAGATCGTATTCGCGGTTGTTGCGTACATTGTCCTGGTCGGCAGTGTACTTCTCAATCAATGCTTTGGCTTCTTCAATCTTAGCACGACGCTTGGTTTCCTCGGCCTTTATTGCCTCAATGTCGGCTGTGATATTGCCGATGCGAGTACGCAAACCAGCCACCTCGTCTTCGAGGTCCTCAACTTCAAGGGGAAGTTCGCCACGCAAAGTCTTGATGCGGTCAATTTCAGAAAAGATGAGCTGCAACTGATAGAGCGAACTCAGCTTCTCTTCTACAGAGAACTCCTGTGGGTCTTTCTTAGTTTCTTTTGCCATATTAAAAATAATTTATTGGATTGGTATTCAATGTTGTCTTTACTACTTTTAGCTGAGGGAAATGGTCGTGGAGTATCTCCGCAAAGATGTCCATCGTGTACTGTTCACTCTCATAGTGCCCCATCTCGGCAATGAGCAGCTCATCCTCATGACCAAAATAGTCGTGATAGCGCATCTCGCCCGTGAGAAAAGCATCGGCACCCGCAGCAATAGCTTGGGGAAGCAGAAATCCTCCGCTACCGCCACAGAGAGCCACACGAC
>JAFNUQ010000023.1 GCA_017383945.1 Bacteroidales bacterium
GCGTATCGAACAACGACACACCACCGCAAGGTCTGGCCATACGAGGCTCGGCTATGGGCGGCACCTCGGAATTTATATCAATACTTGTCAAATCTACGGCCATCCTCAAGCCAAATATACCTGACGCCTCTTTTACTCAGGAGCAATTGGATTACCTTCACGATACACTAGCATTGTTGCCTGCAGTGCAGTTTAAGGTTGGAGCTGGTCTTGACTGGGATGTGTGCTTCCCAGACAGGGAGTTCAATGCCCGTATGGTCAATTTTGACATCAACTATTTCAAATATGATTTCCTCAAGCTCACAACTCTTGATTTCAATGAGATAAAGCTTCAGGATGACTATGATCGCTTGGTAAAGGACTCACTTGAGTTTGAAGGAGATACCTTTATGTATCGAGATTTCCAGGCTCGCAATGTGATGATTAAGAATGGCGAACCTTGCTTTATTGACTTCCAGGGAGGTCGCAGAGGCCCTGTGCAGTATGACCTGGCATCTTTCCTCTGGAACGCTGGTACCCATTTCCCAGCAGAAGTGAGAAAGAATCTGGAAGAAGTATATATCAAGTCTCTCTCTAACTTCGTTCCTGTCGATGAGAAGGATTTTTATACCAAGTATCGCCTGATAACTCTAGTTCGCCTGCTTCAGGAGATGGGCGCTTATGGATATCGCGGAATCGTGGAGCGCAAGCAGCTCTTCATAGATTGCATTCCTACAGCACTCTCTTGCATTAAGGAGCTTGCGTCTCAACCTTTTGAGAGATATCCATACCTGACAGAACTCTTGCTTCGCCTTGCCAATGATTGGGATGGCAGCACGCTTATCCCTGGATTTAAAATTGACCTTTGCCGATGAAAGCACTCATCTTTGCAGCTGGATTAGGCACAAGACTTCGCCCGATTACTGACACGATGCCCAAGGCTTTGGTGCAGGTGGGAGGAGTCCCTATGCTGGAACGGGTGCTCTTGAAACTCAAGTCCGCAGGAATTGAAAGCTTTGTGATCAATGCTCATCATTTCGCTGAGCAGATTATAGATTTTATCAAGAGCAAGGACTCGTTTGGCTGCGAAGTCAAGATTTCTTGGGAGAAGGAAGTGCCTCTAGAGACAGGTGGCGGTATCAAAAAGGCTGAATCTCTTCTTTCCGGAGGCAGATTTCTTGTCCATAATGCTGATATACTCAGCAATGTGGATATATCCTGGCTTCAGTCTCAAGATGACAAGGATGCGATAGCTACATTGCTAGTTACTGATGCTCAAGCAGATAGATATCTTCTTTTTGATGATGAGATGTGCCTTGCTGGTTGGACAAACGTGCGCACTGGTGAAGTAAAGAGTCCTTATGAGAATTTTGATCCATCAAAATGCCGCCGTCTCTCTTTCTGCGGCATCCATATCATCTCCGATGAAGTCTTCCCTTTGATGCAGGCCTGGCCGGATGCTTTCTCTATCATAGATTTCTATCTCAGCATTGCTGCAAGCCATAAGATCAAGGCTGCTTATTGCCCTGACCTCAAGATGATTGATATTGGTTCGGTTGAAAAGTTAAAGGAAGCTCAAGACTGGCAGGATTAAAGTCCAAAGAACTCTAAAGCATACTTGAACACAGCAACCTGGTCATCAGGATTTGAAATGGTCTCGATTGGCACTCCGATTGAGACTGTTTTTGAATTGTATCCGCTATGAACAATTGCTGCGCCATAAGGCGAAGCTGGGTAGCGAAGCCAGATCTTTGCAGACTTGTTTGCCGGGAGCAACCCGTCAGGATGCTCGACGCAGTAGATGTCAGAATTTGGCTTCTGCGCAAAGCTCATTTCTCCAATACGCTCACTTGACGTGCCGAATGCATTTGCCAGCTTATATCCAAAAAGTCTGGCGGCAAATCCCGCCTCAGCTTCTGTGCAGTCGGATGCAATATTCGCTCCGCTGATGATTATGTTTCCTCCTGCGTGTGCAAAGCGGTCTAGAGCATTTCTCAGCTGCTCAGAGAAAACTGCGTAATCACGCTGACCCATATTCTGAGCTCTTCCTTGCTTGCCGCAGATCAGATCCAGAACCTTTGCCTGCGTTGCAAAATTGCAGAATGCTTCGCTAGATGCGGAATAGAAAGCTTTTCCCAAAGCAAATAGCGCCTTGCCATGTGCGGCCGGGTAATCAAAGCTGTTACCGGCAATGATTTCTCCTGCGTGGTTGTCATAGCTTGCGCCGAATCCAGGGTAGTGATCGTCTATATATTCGCGGTCTCTGCGGTATTCGTAGTTGTCGCCGATATAGGCAATTTCGTTTATATATGGCACGCCATTGTCCACTCTGCCCTCAAATCCTGCATATTCCTCACCGTCAATCCACGCCGGCGGTCCTACCTTGGTGAAATTGTTAACGATGAGTACCGCTTCTTCTGGGTCTGAACCGTGTGGGATGCCCACAGATAAGATCTCTGAAGGGAAGCTCTTACCTCCATCATTAAATGCCTCAACCTTGAAACTATAGATGTGTCCGGCTTTATAGTCTAGTTCATAGTGATTATTCTTCACTTCTACACCTTGATCAAATGCTCCGTCATCAATCCTGGTGTATACTATATATCCGTCGCTTGTCGCTGTAGGCTCTTTTGAGTCAGTTGTAGGCTCCCAAGACAGCTTGATTTTTCCTCCTTCAAGAATGCTTGCAAAAGCGTGTACCGGAAGCGGTTGCACCTGATAGCTGCATCCATAAAACTCGCTGAGTGTTTTGAGCATTCCTTTGTAGACAGCTCGGCTGACGGTAAACCTAAACGCCGGGTCAAGGCCATACTTCATATCCTCAAAGTTCTGATGACTCAGAATCTCAAGGATCATTCCGGGAACTCCTGTGGTGCGGCTCTCGGAGTAGCTTTTGTCCCACAAGCCACGACGATTCCAAAGAGGATTAAAGTCACTTCGTATGTCGTCAACTACTTGAGTCTGAATGTAATCTGTATATAAACGGCTGATGATGCGGTCACGTCCATCCTCAAACTCTCTTTCTCCCTCGTTTCTCAAGGTATAGATCGCAAGTGTTCCCACGGTGCTGTCTTTCTGAGTGACGCCTGCATCAGAGTGGAAAGCAAAAGAAAGGTCAAATGGAATATTCTTCTGCTCCTTCATCATTGTGGTCCAGAGTCCTCTTGCTGCAAAGTCATTGGTGTAATCCGTTTCCCAATTTCTGGTGATGTCTTCACCTGCTCCTGCCCACTGCATCCAATAGTGTGCTCCCTCCATCGAACTCGCTACCCCTGAGGTGCTGCCCTCGCGCTGAAGCTTTCCCATGCCTCCGCCAATCTTGACAGCGTCTGCACACACGCATTCGCCTTCGGCGCCTTGGTTGCTGAGGCTGACATATCCTTGTGTGCCCTCGTCAAATTCAAAAGTTCCCAGGTAGACCCAAGTGCCGCCTCCGCGTTTCTGATTGACGCTGAAATGACTCTCTCCGCCCATATGGCGCACTGTATATAGAGCTTGTGATGTGCTGTTTTCCAGTGTCTTATATGAAATATAGACAGCATATTGGCCACGTTTCTCGATTTCCGGAGTCCATATTGCAGATGCGTCAGCAGTACTATTGCATCTTGCAGTGCGGGCAGTTCCGGCACTGAATGGGAGATCCTCAAATGTATATTCGCGTTTGAAATCTGCGAACCCCTCGGGAACACTTTCCCAAGCTCCGTTTTCCTGGTATTTGCCTTCCTTGCGGATCAATCCCTCTCGGCCGCCGTCAAATGCTGGGTCATTGTCTGTTATTATCTCTCTTACCTGAAGATCCCTCTCGCGTGGCGTCATCGTATATGCTCCGGCATTCTCAAGCATAGGGATGAGAAATGGGAGAACAAAGCTCTGAGTGAACATATCTTCGACCGTGCGGTGCAGAGTCGCTCGTTGCCACATCCAGATGCCTTGGCTCTCGTTGAAATATCGTCCATGGCTCTGCCAGAGTGCGATGTGACGACCTTGTAGTCCTTGAGGGTATGCTCTGCTGTCCAGATTTGTTACAATAGGAATATTCTCAATGCGTGGGTCGTCTATGCGTCTTGAGTAATCTCGTGATGGCTCTCCGGTGTTATCTATTTCTGGTACAACGAGTTGAGAGAGTTCATATCTATTGGTGTAGATGCTTCCGAGTTGGTAGCCCTTTGCAACAGAATCCCATTCCTGCAGCAAGGTGGCTCTGAACCAATCAATATCCTTTTCTCTCCAAGGGTAAAATGAGAGGTCACTTGAGAAATATAGATTCAAGGTCTTGCCGTTGGTTCTTACTCTTGTTACTGAAAGTTCCTGGTCAACACCCATCCTTTGAAACATCCATACTCTAAGCGAATCGCAAAGCGGTTGGAAATCCTTTGAGCGAGGGGCTGCGGAAAGGCTCAGGCAAGAGCAAGAAATTGCAAATGCGAGTATGATGTATCTAAGGTGTTTCATTGCTATTTGTTTTTGATGATGGTGTAGATGTCTGCTATTAGGGTAAAAAATGCGGAGGTGCATATAGCGAGACAATCTGCGCCGAAGTCTGCAAGGTCTTCTGAGCGATATGGAAGCATCGCCTGGACAATCTCTGTAAATCCGGCAAATATACAACCGTAGGAGCATACCAATATGAAGCTCGACAGAGCTTTAATCAGGTTTGAACTCCTCTTGTCAGAAGCAAAAAATATAATTATCGGAAAAGGGAAGAACATGCAGAAGTGCACGAGCTTGTCTGCAGGTATTCCGAATATAAATTTGGGAACATCAGGAGTTTTGTCAAAATTGGCAAAGCACAGGTATGCGACTGCCACTATATAAATGAGCAGTATGAGTTGAAAAATCAGTGCTCGGGCACTAGTCTCCGTTGCGCTAGAGTGCCTGCATTTCATATAGCTTGGTGTAATATCCGTTCTTTGCAATCAGTTCGTCGTGAGTGCCACTCTCTACGATGCGTCCGCCGTCCATCACGATGATTTCGTCTGATTTCTTTATTGTGCTGAGTCTGTGTGCAATAGAGATTGTTGTGCGGTTGGTCATCAGGTAGTCAAGTGCATCCTGAACCATGCGTTCAGACTCTGTGTCAAGTGATGCTGTTGCTTCATCAAGAATCAGAATCGGAGGGTTTTTGAGTATCGCTCTTGCTATGCTCAGACGCTGTCTCTGGCCGCCAGAGAGTTTGACGCCTCTATCTCCGATATTTGTGTCATAGC
Source organism: Bacteroidales bacterium (assembly GCA_017383945.1). Classification (GTDB taxonomy): domain Bacteria; phylum Bacteroidota; class Bacteroidia; order Bacteroidales; family UBA932; genus Cryptobacteroides. The sequence continues at coordinate 5,187 of JAFNUQ010000023.1, forward strand.
CTTCTTCCTTCTCCATAATGAAGTCGTGAGCATTGGCAATCTTTGCGGCAGCAATAACCTGCTCCATTGTCGCTCCTTCTACACCAAATGCAATGTTGTTGAAGATAGTGTCGTTGAAAAGGATAGGGTCTTGGTTGACATTGCCGATCAGGCTTCTGAGATCCTTAGTTCTGAAATCTTTTATATTGACGCCATCAAGGGTGATAGTTCCTTCTGAAGAATCATAAAATCTTGGGATAAGGTCCACAAGAGTCGACTTTCCGGCGCCGCTAGCACCCACGATTGCAATGTTTTTGCCTTTAGGAATAGTGAGATTGATGTTTTTAAGCACTTCTCTTCCGTCTTCGTAGCTGAAGCTCACTCCGTCTAGATGGATGCAGTCCTTAAATTCTTTCAGCTCTTTAGGATCCTTAGGGTCCTTGATGCTGTTCTCTGCTCCGAGGATAACGTCGATTCTCTCCATTGAAGCGAGGCCTTTAGGGATGCCGTAAGCTGCCTTGGAGAGGTCCTTTATTGGCTGAATGACGCTGTAAAGTATGGCCATATAGGCAATGAAGCTAGGTGCGTCAATGACTTTGTTGTCGCCGAGGATGAGAGTGCCACCAAACCAAAGCACGATGGCAATCATAGCTGAACCGAGACATTCGCTCACAGGGTGAGCCATAGCCTGTCTTGTGGCAACCTGGCTGTTCTTATCGCGCATCTTGCTTGTTACGTTGTCAAATCTGGCATTCATCTTTTTTTCTGCAAGGAATGCCTTGATGATGCGCAGACCGCTGAGAGTCTCCTCGACCTGGCTCATTGTATCGCTCCAGTATTGCTGAGCTTCAATTGATCTGGCCTTGAGTTTGCGTCCGATTGAACTCATAATGGCGATCATAATCGGCGCAAAAACTATAGTGAAGACTGTGAGCTTCCAGGACATGGTGAAGAGCACAGTCATATAGATTACAATCAGGATAGGGTTTTTAATCAGCATTTCAATAGTGCTGGTGATAGATGTTTCCACCTCCTGCACATCACCGCTGATGCGTGCAATAATATCTCCTTTTCTTTCCTGGCTGAAGAACCCGATCGGCAGTGCAAGGATCTTGTTATAGATCTGCATACGCATATCCTTGACTACGCCGGTGCGGATAGGCACCATTACCGCTGCTGCTCCGAAGTAGCAGGAAGTCTTGATCACAACGATAAAGCAGAATACCAGACAAAGTAGAAGAAGTACCTTGTTTGCTCCCATGGTTCCCATCCATTGAGAAACAAAGAAGTAGGCATTGTTTGTGATCTCGTTGAAATCCATCCCTTTATGCCAAGGAATAAACTCGTATGTCTGTTCTCCTACATTGAAGAGTATCTGAAGTATAGGGATCAACAGAGAAAAGGAAACCACATTGAAGACGGCAGACAGGATGTTCATGATAACAGAACCGCCTACATAGCCTCTATATGGTTTGACATATCTTTTAAGAATCTTCCAGAATTGTTTCATAGCTTACAAATTGAATAGTGGAGAGGCCGTCTGACGAGGAAGCGCAACGAGTCTGGTTGCGGGGTCAAGATGCGGCCTTGTGGTATTAAACGCCTTTTGTGGAGTGTTGTTGTGTTCACTCAAGTGACATAGAAAGACGTTTCTTAGCTTCTCGTGCCTAAACTGCTTCACGGCTTCAGCACATTGGTCGTTTGAGAGGTGGCCATGACCTTCGCAGATGCGGTCCTGAAGTTCTTTAGGATAAGGGCCTTTGCGAAGCATTTCAAGGTCGTAGTTGGATTCGATGACGACAGTATCAGCGCCAGATGCAAAACTGAGCGCTTGACTGGTTATACGGCCTATGTCAGTCATAATTACAAACTTATAACTGTCAAGGGCAATAGCATATCCCACAGTCTGAGTGGCGTCGTGGGGTACGATGAAATACTTTACCTTGATGCGGCCAGGAACAATCTCAGTCCAAGCTTCATCAAGAATATGGGATACAGGAGCAAAGTACTCTCCTGTAACAAAATGTCTTTTCAAGCGGGCAGAAAGAATCTTAGTAGTCCAGACCCTTTTCTGGAGATGCTTGCAGTAAGAGCCAAGCGAACGAATATGATCAAGGTGATCGTGAGTTATGAGGATGTCCTCAAAACAAGTATAGTCCAGACCCTCGGCAGCAAGCTCTTTCTTGAGTCTTCTCGGACTCACTCCAGCGTCTATGAGCACACCGCATTCGCATTCTCCTTCTTCAGAAAAAATGCCCAAATAGTAGCAATTACCGCAACTGCCCGAGGAGAAAGATTTAAATTTATAGGCCTTCATCCTCGCAGTATTTAGAAATTACACTATATGCGTCAGCTACACCCAACTCGCCGGCTCTTGACAGGTCAATGCAACCCTTTTCTTCGTCTTTAAGGTAGATGAGTACCAGGCCTCTGTTGAAATAGGCATCTCCCATCTGAGGATAGAGCTTTATGGCCATATCATAGTTCTCGATTGCCTGTACCATCTGAGATGAGAGGCATTGGAGGTTACCTAAGTCGTAGTAAAGATATGGTATCTCAGGAAGGATCTTTAAAGCTTCCTCTATGTCTTCGATGGCTTCAGAGTAATCATAAGACCTTGCAACTCTATCACTTACCCTTGCTCTGGTAGCACCTTCCGTATCCATAGAAAGCGTCTGTACATTGCCCTCAAGTGATGCGATGAAGTCAATCATCTCGGCCTTGAGCACGCCTCTATTCATCAGATAGAAAGCTCGATAATATGTTGCATACTTGTCTCTCTCAACCTCGTTTTCTGCACTTGCAATCGCTTTGTCAAACCAGCTGAGTGCTGAATTGAACTGCTTGTTCTGCAGATCCTGAAGTCCCTTTGCAAAATATTCCTGAGCCCTATATGTGAAGATGTGGTCGGTATTTCCGCTGGTGTTTTGATTGCTGATGGTTATCGGAGCTGGTGAAGCATCAATAAACCTATCAATCAAAGCGTTCTCGTAGCGGTTAGAAAGTGCTACGCTGCGGTTTTCTCTCTTGGCTGTGAGACCAAACTTATATAGAGGCTTCAGCTGGATATCTATGTCGCGATGCTGAAGAAGTTCATTGTCAAAGTCTTTCTTTGAAAACTCTCCGTCAAGAGAAAGCAACGAACTGTATTTCTTTGTGGTGTCGGCAAACGATCCGTTGGCGCTCTTGTCTCGATATTCTCTGATTTTCTGCTGGGCGGTTTCGTAGTCTGCCTTGGACTCTCGTGTGCGTCCCATCATATTCTCGACATAGGAACGATTGAGGTATGCCTTGGCAAAGTCCGGATAGAGCTCAATTGATTTGTTGTAGTCTTCAAGCGCGTCCTGCCAGCGGCCCATTTCGATGAAGATGGATGCTCTGTTGAAGTGAGCCAAGACATTTCCTGGGTTGATGTTGATTACCCTGTCCATATCCTCAAGCGCACTCTCATAATCGCCCACGAGGCTATAAATCAAGCTTCTGTTGTATAGTGTGAGTGCGTTGCCCGGTTCATATCTCAACACGGTATTGAGATCGGACATTGCGTTGTTGTATTTCTTTGACTCGTAGTTGAGGATTGCTCTATTGAAGAAGGCCAGAGTATTGGTAGAATCCAGCTCAATGGCCATATCAAGGTCTTTGATAGCATCCTCAAAACGCTTTTGCTGGGTGTATACGTTGGCTCTTCTGATATATCCTTCAGGGTCGTATCTGTCTAGTCTGATGGCACGATTGTAGTCTGTGAGCGCTTTTGTGGTGTCTGCAAGAAACAGATAACAAGCTCCGCGATTAAGAAATGCGCCAGGATCCTTCGGTTCCTTCTTGATATATCTGTCAAAGTCTTCTACCGCATCTTCAAACTTCTGGGCAAGGAAGGACGTTACGCCTCGGGAGAAATAGATGCCCAACTGGCCGGGGCGCAGCTCAAGGGCTTTGTTGAAATCGGCAAAAGCCTTGTCGTATTCGCCCATTCGGCTTTCAGTAATCGCGCGGTAATGGTATCCGTTGGTAAAGACAGGATTGAGCCTGACAGCTGTGTTGAAGTCAGTATCCGCGCCTCTGATGTCTCCAAGGTTATACTTGGCTATGCCTCTGAAGAAGAAACTCCAATAGTCAGTAGTGTCCAGCTGAGTCAGGATGTTGAAATGCTCGATGGATTGAGCATATTTCCCGTCAGATAATGCTTGACGCCCCCTCCACATAAAGACATCTCTGTCATACTGTGCGAAGGCGGAACTTGCATAAATGAGCACTAAAACTATGGGGAGAACAAACTTTTTCATTAATTTTGCAAAGATAATCAATTATCGCACCCGTTTTGAAGCTATCTTGCAAAATTATAGTTCTTTTTGGCCTTTTGTGCTCCAGTATTCAACTCTCCTGGTCCAGGGAGAGAGAGCTTCGTGACGAGGTTGCCTTTCTCACTGATAAACAGAACAAAGGAAGAGCTTTTGGCTCTGCGGAATTGCAGTCAGTTTCCTTTTATCTCTATCGTCAGTTCAAGAATGCTGGGTTGCGCACGACTGTGCAATCATTTGCCTCTGGCGGAAAGGTAGGACATAATATCATTGGCGTGACTCCCGGTTGGTTTAAGGAATACATTGTCGTGGGTGCATATTATGATGGGGTAGGGGAGATCAATGGTGAGGTTTATCCGAGCGCTGATGCCAATGCTTCCGGTGTAGCTTTGATGATGTCGCTGTCGCGAAGCCTTCCTCAATATAGTAATGGTTCCGTGGGAGTTATATTCCTGGCTATGGATGGGCATAGTTCAAGCCTGAGTGGAGCAAAGCACTTTGTCGAGCAGTACAAGTCCATATATAATATCAAGATGATGGTCAATCTGGATACTATAGGCTCTTCTCTGGAACCAGTAAATAAACGTTATCCCAACTATATAATTGCTCTTGGTGCCAGCTCCCACCGCTTTGCACTTGATAGGGCAAATCGAGAAACTCGTCTGGATATTAATTATGATTATTATGGTAGTTCCAACTTTACCAATCTTTTCTACCGTAATATCTCCGATCAGAAATGGTTTCTTCAGGCGGGAATCCCTGCAGTGATGTTTACTTCCGGAATCACGCAGCATACCAATAAGTCTTCAGATACTATTGATAATCTGGACTTTCCGATGCTTGCTAAGCGTCTTCTTCTGATAGAGACCTGGCTGAGATATCAATTATAGAAATAAAAAAAGTCGGACTCGTTAAAGTCCGACTTTTTATTTTTGTGTGCGTCTGATTACTCAGCAGCAACAACTGCGATCTTGATGTTGGCAAAAACGCCCTTGTAGCATTTTACCTTGCCCTCGAACTCGCCAACTTCTTTGATTTCAGGAAGAGTGATGTTCTTCTTCTCAACCTCAACACCAGCAGCAGCGATAACCTCTGCAACCTGAGCTGAAGTAACGGCGCCGTAAAGCTTGCCACTCTCACCAACCTTAGCCTCAATCTTGATCTCAACAGCCTCAATCTTAGCTGCTACAGCCTGAGCATCAGCAACAAGCTTAGCCTCTTTGTGAGCTCTCTGGCGGAGAGTCTCAGCGTGCTGCTTGAGAGCAGAAGGTGTACCTACAACTGCAAAGCCCTGAGGTACGAGATAATTGAGAGCATAACCAGTCTTTACTTCTACCACATCACCGGCCTCGCCGAGATTGATAACTTCTTTCTTAAGGATGATTTTCATAACTCTTCAATTATTTAAGGAGGTCAGTTACATATGGAAGGAGTGCGAGTGAACGAGCACGCTTAACAGCCTGAGCCACTTTGCGCTGGAACTTGAGTGAAGTACCAGTGATGCGGCGAGGGAGAATCTTACCCTGCTCGTTGAGGAACTTCTTAAGGAACTCTGCATCCTTATAATCTACATACTTGATGCCTGCCTTCTTGAAACGGCAGTATTTCTTCTTGCGAACCTCTACTGTAGGAGGGTTCAGATAACGGATTTCGTTGTTTACTGGATTTGCCATGATGAATTCCTCCTAATTAAGCTTCTTCTACTGTTGTTTCCTCTGCTACTGGTGCAGCCTCAACTAC
>JAFNUQ010000024.1 GCA_017383945.1 Bacteroidales bacterium
GGAGCATCAAACCACACATAGAGAACCTTGCCCTCTGCACCCTCAACAGGCACAGGAACACCCCAATCGAGGTCACGGGTCACAGCTCTTGGCTGAAGACCAAGATCGAGCCAACTCTTCACCTGACCATAAACATTGCTTCTCCACTCCTTGTGTCCATCGAGGATCCACTCTCTGAGCCACTGCTCGTAGTCCTGAAGCGGAAGATACCAGTGAGTGGTCTTCTTCTTGATCGGTTCTGCACCGCTGAGCTTGCTCTTAGGGTTAATGAGCTCCTCTGGGCTGAGAGTACTGCCACACTTCTCGCACTGGTCACCATAGGCACCTTCTGCACCACATTTAGGGCAGGTACCCACAATATAACGGTCTGCAAGGAAGGTCTGAGCCTGAGGATCGTAGTACTGCTCGCTCTCGCGGGTCACAAACTTGCCCTCCTTGTGGAGTTTCTCAAAAAACTCTGAGGCGTTCTTAGCGTGAACCTCTGAAGAAGTCCTGCCATAGACATCGAAGTTGATACCAAGTCCTGCAAAAGACTTATCAATAATACTATGATACTGATCCACAATATCCTGAGGTGTACAGCCCTGCTGACGAGCCTTGATGGTAATAGGCACACCATGCTCGTCTGAGCCACACACATAAAGTACATCTTCACCTTTCATACGCAGATATCTCACATAAATATCTGCTGGTACATAAACACCTGCGAGATGGCCGATATGAATCGGACCGTTGGCATATGGAAGTGCGCAGGTCACAAGGGTTCTTTTATAATTCTTGTCCATTATTATGATTGTTTTTCTCTTCCTGATTTAACTCTGATACGTTGTAATGTATTTTGAAGCAGGACCATCTGTTTCATAATATCTTCCTGCTCCTCTATTGAAGCCTGTGCAAGTGCACGGGTAAGTTTCTTGATGTGCTCTTCAACCCTTTTTTCCGTATATCTCAGTATGGTTCTCGGAACATAACTTGTCAACCACGAAGATGTAGTAGTGAGAGCATCCTTAAATTTCTTGATTGTGAGCTGATGTTGCTCCGTGCAGATGTGAGCACAAAGCTCAGCTACTTGTCGGTCTTGACTGTTCAGCAGCTTAGTGACAGCTTCCTCCTGCTCAAATCCCTGATCATATAGTGATATATATGAATCATATAGGCGCGCGTAGACAGAGTTGGCAAAACGGCAGTCGTCACATTCGAGGGCTTCCCTTATAAAATCGGTAACACTTGGCTGGAATTCCTGATCATAAAACTCAGAATCAGTTTCAAACTCCAGCACCTCCCTGCCATAATTGAGCATAAAATGCAGAAGCTCCTTCTCAACTATTGCGAGAGATTTATTTTCTTCCGGCCAGCCTGATTGCACGGGCTGAGCCTGCACCTGAGGCTGCACCTGGGCCGGTTGTTGAGACTGCATCTCAGCACTCTTCTCCTGACGCCTTACATCCTTTATCAGTTCCTCCTGAAGCTTGATTCTGGTGGTTCTGATTCTCTCAAAAAGAATCTGCGCCTCTATACCAAAGCTGGCAGCAGTATGTTCCACATAGACAGAACGCTTGACAGCATCAGGGATGTGTGCTATTGTATCTGCGATATCATTGATAAGGTTTGCCTTCTTGAGCGGATCTCCTGCGGCCTCAGACAGCAGCAGATCGGTCTTGAATGCGATAAAATCCTTTTCTGATGTCTCAATGAAACGCTGCACTTCTTCGAGGGTGTGCCTGCGCGAGAAAGAATCAGGGTCATCCCCCTCCGGCATCATCACGATTTTTACATTCATCCCCTCGGAAAGAACCATAGTGATGCCACGAAGGGCCGCGTGGATACCAGCGGAGTCACCGTCATACATTATGGTGAGGTTATCCGTAAACTTATGTATCAGCCGGATCTGCTCGATCGTGAGCGAAGTGCCACACGAGGCCACCACATTACATATACCGAGCTGGTGCATCATCACCATATCGATATTTCCCTCTACCAGAATACATTTATCCAGTCTGGAAATCTCCGATTTGGCAAAATATATTCCCAGCAGGTTGCGACTCTTGATATAGATATCCGTTTCCGGAGAATTGACATACTTTGCAGGATTGTCAGAGCGCAGTGTGCGTCCGCTGTAGGCAATCACTCTACCGCTAAGCGAATGTATCGGAAACATCACTCTCTCGCGGAACTTATCCCTAAGAGAGCCGTCCTCGCTCTGCACAGCCAGACCCGCATCCAGCAGATATTCCGGCTTATATCCCTTGGCGAGAGCATACTCCACAAAAGATGTGCGCGAGCTTGGTGCCCAACCCAGGCCAAACTTATCAATCGTCTGAGGCTCAATGCCTCTAGACTGATAGTACACTCGCGCAACTGCCTGTCCCTCAGGCTCATCCAACTGAGCACGGAAGAATCTCTGCGCTTCTTCGCTGACAAGCAGAAGACTCTCGTTGCGCTGGCGAAGCGCGATATCCTCGGCAGACTCCTGCTCTTCGCGAATCTCAATATTATACTTGCGGGCAAGATAGCGCAGTGCTTCTGTATACGAGCAGTGCTCCTGCTCCATCACAAATCCCACCGCGGTACCTGCTTTACCACAGCCAAAGCATTTGTATATTCCCTTGGAGGGAGAGACATAAAAAGAAGGTGTCTTCTCGTTATGAAAAGGACAGCAGGCGACATAGTTGGCCCCGCGACGCTTGAGCGTCACATAATCGCTGATTACATCTGCAATCTGTGCGGTATCTAATATAAGGTCAACTGTCTCCTGAGGTATCACGATGCTATTTCACAAAGGAATTTTATACGCACAAGTCTGACTTCTTCTTCATAATAGTCAGGTCCAAGTGCTTGAATGGCAGTCTCGACATCATCTGAAGTCGCTTCTGTCTTAAAGTAATCATATATTTCCTCAACTATATCATCATCAAGATTGTTCTCAATATAATAGTCGAGTTTCAGCTTCATACCGCTGGCCACGATAGCCTCTATTTCCGAGAGAAGCTCAGACATCTCCAATCCCTTGGCTTCCGCTATATCCTCAAGATCCATCCTTCTATCAATGCTTTGAATGATAAAGATCTTGTTGGCAGATTTATTAGGAGCAGACTTAACTACAAAATCGTCCGGACGGATAATCTCGTTTTCATCAACATATTTCTTGATGAGCTTGATGAATTCCTCACCGAACTTGTGTGCCTTGCCCTCTCCTACTCCCTGACAATTCTTGAGTTCGTCAAAGGTGATAGGATAGAGTGTCGCCATATCTTCCAGGGTTGGATCTCCAAAAATAATCCACGGCTGAAGCTTGAGCCTTCTTGAAAGATCCTTGCGCAAGTCTTTCAGCATTGCCAGAAGCATAGGATCACCGGCACCGCCACCGGCGTGGAGAGCCGCAGCGCCGCCTTCATCATCATCTGATTCTTCAACCTCTGTACCCTCAGTAAATTTCCTATCCTCAACAAGTTTCAACTCCCAAGGCTTGGCAGCAAACTGCTTTCCGAGATCAGTCACGTGAACAAGTCCGTAGGTTTCTATCTCTTTATAGAGGAGATGTGAAGTTATACCTTGATGGATAACTGTGCACCAGAACTTTTCCGAATGATCTTCTCCTTCACCGAAGAAGTCAATCTCATCGTGCTTATAGGACTTGATTATGGCATTTGCCTTGCCTGCGAGTATGCCTGCAAGGTGGTCTATCTTAAATCTTTCAGGGAGAGACAGAATCAGGTCGATCACGAGCTTCATCTCCTTCCTTCCATCAAATGTTGGTTTAGGATGAATGCAATTGTCACAGCAATGACAATTGTCCTCTTCATACTCCTCACCAAAATAGTTCAGAAGCAATTTGCGACGGCATTGGCTCGACTCCGCATAGGACATCACCTCACTAAGCAGCTGCTTGTTTATCTCCTGCTCAGCTATCGGCTTACCCTGCATAAACTTCTCAAGCTTGTGGATATCCTTATAGCTATAGTAGGCAATACATTGACCTTCTCCTCCGTCTCTGCCGGCTCTGCCTGTTTCTTGGTAGTATCCTTCCAAACTTTTGGGGATGTCGTAGTGAATCACATAACGAACGTCTGGTTTGTCGATACCCATACCAAATGCGATGGTAGCCACAATAACTTCCACCTTTTCCATCAAGAAATTATCTTGATTTTCGGAGCGCACGTTAGAGTCCATACCCGCGTGGTAGGCAAGTGCGTTGATTCCGTTTACACGCAAGGTTTCTGCCAAGTCTTCTACTTTTTTGCGGCTCAAGCAATAAATAATGCCCGATTTTCCTTCTTGCGATTTGATAAATTTGATAATCTCTTTGTCGATGCTTTGGTTTTTCTTTCTAACCTCGTAATAAAGGTTAGAACGGTTAAACGACGATTTAAAAACTTGAGCGTTGGTCATGCCCAAATTCTTTTGAATATCGTGTTGAACCTTGGGAGTGGCTGTGGCTGTTAGTGCAATAACAGGAGCATTGCCAATTTGGCTGATGATGGGGCGGATTTTGCGGTATTCAGGGCGGAAATCATGTCCCCACTCCGAAATACAATGTGCCTCATCAACTGCATAAAACGAGATTTTTACGCCTTGTAAGAATTGAATATTTTCTTCTTTGGTAAGCGATTCGGGTGCTACGTACAACAACTTGGTTTTGCCACTAAGTACGTCGGTTTTTACCTCTTCGATGGCTGCTCTAGACAGCGACGAATTGATAAAGTGAGCCACACCGTCTTCTTCGCTAAACGAGCGCATGGCATCTACTTGATTTTTCATCAAGGCGATAAGTGGTGAGATAACGATGGCAACACCATCCATCAGCAAAGATGGAAGTTGATAGCACAACGATTTGCCACCACCAGTAGGCATAAGCACAAACGTATCATTACCAGCAAGCAAGTTTTCTATGATTGCTTCCTGATTTCCTTTAAAAGAATCAAATCCAAAGTATTCTTTTA